>CAZEDR010000121.1:0-9292 GCA_964510975.1 uncultured Melioribacter sp.
CATGAAAGAACAAGAACAAATTTGTCGTGGTTGGGTTCGTCAAATGGCAAAGAATGTTGGTCCACTAAATGATGTTCCGGCTCCGGATGTTATGACAAATGCTCAGCACATGTTATGGATGCTTGATGAGTTTGAAGTGATTCACGGTGCAAAATATCCCGGTTTCATTACCGGCAAGCCGGTTGGAATGGGCGGCTCTCTTGGCAGAACTGAAGCTACCGGTTATGGTGTGATTTTCACAGTTAGAGAAGCGTTGAAGGATATGGGAATTCGCCCACAAGATACTACAGCTAGCGTTCAAGGTTTTGGCAACGTTTCTCAGTATGCAATTGAACTTTATCAACAATTAGGCGGAAAAGTTATTTGTGTATCCAGCTGGGATCAACAAGACCAATGCTCATACACATTCAAGAAAGCTGATGGAGTAAGTTTAGAAGAACTCTGGAAAATCACTGATAAATTTGGTGGTATTGATAAAGCAAAAGCAAAAGAACTCGGTTACGAAATTCTTGACGGCGATGCTTGGATTGAACAAGAAGTAGATATTTTGATTCCAGCTGCTATGGAAAATCAAGTTCGCGGCGATAACGCAGCAAAGATCAGTAAGAAAGTAAAAATTATAGCTGAAGGCGCAAACGGACCAACCACTCCTGAAGCAGATAAGATTATTCAAGAAAAAGGAATTTTCTTAATTCCGGATTTTCTTGCTAACGCCGGCGGTGTTACTTGTAGTTATTTTGAACAAGTACAATGTAACATGAATTACTATTGGGAAAAAGATGAAGTTCTAGGCAAACTTGATATTAAGATGACTTCAGCTTTCCGTGCTGTTAGCGATCTAGCTAAAAAGAAAAACATGTACATGAGAGATGCTGCTTATGTGATTTCTATAAGCCGTGTTGCTCAAGCTTGCAAAGACCGCGGCTGGGTATAATTTCTTAGCTACAAGCTATAAGCAGCAAGGTACAAGTTAAATTTGAAGCCGGTAATTAATCTTTAATTACCGGCTTCTTTATTTAATAACATCTGGAGCAGTTTGTAACGCTAAAGACAGAGCCAACCTAAATTAATTGTATTTGATTCGATGATACTAAGTCAACAATTAAGTGAATAGCTGTAAAGTCCTAATAAAATAACCTCAATAGAGGTTTTCAACTCACAATAAATATTTTAGATAAGTAAGAAAGAGGGAATTGAAATAAAAAATTTCTCTTGCTAGAGAAGTATAAGCCGCCTATTTTATCACAGTTAAAAAAATATTCTACTCTCTACTTCGTGAATTAATGTTTGTAAGTTTTTTGTTTCAACAAATACTTTACTCAAATCGTAAAATTCTCTCTTGCGCTAGAATCACAAGCTCTCATTCTCTTAACTCAAATTGCACCCGGTCTGAATTCTATCAGACTCACATAAATAAACTATCAAACCAATCATCCAAAAAAACAATGGAGTAGTTATGTCCGACTACGTAAAAGAGTTAATGGCTCTAGTCAAAGCAAAGAATCCGGCAGAACCGGAATTCCATCAAGCAGTCTACGAGGTTGCTTCATCTTTGGCATTAGTGCTTGAAAGACATCCCGAATACCGCAAAGCAAAAATTATTGAAAGAGTTGTTGAGCCGGAAAGAGTAATATTATTTAGAGTTCCCTGGGTAGATGATCAAAGCAACGTTCAAGTTAACCGTGGTTTTAGAATTGAAATGAACAGTGCGATTGGACCATACAAAGGCGGATTAAGATTCCATCCTTCTGTTAATCTTGGCATCTTAAAGTTTTTGGCTTTCGAACAAGTTTTCAAAAATAGCTTAACAACATTGCCTATGGGCGGTGGAAAAGGCGGAAGTGATTTCGATCCGAAAGGAAAGAGTGATATGGAAGTTATGCGTTTCTGCCAAAGCTTTATGTCTGAACTTTTCCGTCATATTGGACCGGATACAGATGTACCTGCCGGTGATATAGGTGTTGGCGGAAGAGAAATAGGCTTCTTGTTTGGTATGTACAAAAAATTACGCAACGAATTTACCGGCGTATTAACCGGCAAAGGTTTGAATTGGGGCGGTTCTCTAATCCGTCCTGAAGCAACCGGATACGGTTCTGTTTATTTTGCAGCAGAAATGTTAGCTACCAGAAATCAAACATTAGAAGGAAAGAATTGTTTGGTTTCCGGTTCCGGTAATGTTGCTCAATACACAGTAGAAAAAATTCTTGATCTCGGCGGAAAAGTTCTTACACTTTCAGATTCCAACGGTTACATTTATGATGAAGCCGGAATTGATAGAGAAAAACTCGCTTTCGTTATGGATTTGAAAAATGTTCGTCGCGGAAGAATGAAAGAATATACAGATAAATATAAATCAGCTGTGTTTACTTCAATTGATCCTAATGCTGATTTCAATCCATTGTGGAATCACAAAGCTGATTGTGCATTCCCATCCGCTACACAAAATGAAATCAACGGTAAAGATGCAGCTAACTTATTAAAGAATGGCGTTTACGTTATTAGTGAAGGCGCAAACATGCCTTCAGCAATCGAAGCTATTGATCAATTTGTTGCAGCAAAGATTCTTTATGGACCGGGCAAAGCAGCTAACGCCGGCGGTGTTGCAACTTCCGGACTTGAAATGTCTCAGAACAGCATGCGTTTAGGTTGGAGCCGTGAAGAAGTTGACGGACGCTTACGCACTATTATGAAAAACATTCATAAGAATTGTTATGAAACTGCTAACAAATATGGAACGCCAGGCAATTATGTGAATGGTGCTAACATTGGTGGTTTCTTAAAAGTTGCCGATTCAATGATGGACCAAGGTATAGTATAATTATCATTTTTCTAACCTCATCTGTTCCAGCAATGGATGAGGTTTTTTGTTTTTTGCAGTATGACTTCTGATAACGTATATTATATGAAAGTAAAACAATGAGGCATATAAATGAATCTATATAATTACAAAGTTATAATTGAAGACTGCGAAGAAGGCGGTTTTTATGCTGAGTGCCCGGCATTCCCAGGCTGTCATGTTGAAGGAGAAACCTACGAGGAAACTATGAAAGAGATGAAAGAAGCAATAAAGAATTTCATAGAAGATTATAAATTAAGAAATGAAGAATTCCCTTCCGATAACTTTTTAGTAACTTCAGTTCAAATAGCAGTATGACGAGTTTATTTCCCGATATAAATTCAAAACAGATAATAAAAGTGGTTGAACAGCTTGGTTTTGAGTTTGTTAGACAAAGTGGAAGTAGCCATGCTATTTACAGGAGAACAAGCGACAACAAAAGAACTACAATACCAATACATGGCAAAAAATCGTTGAAAAGAAAAACAATAAAATCAATCTGCAAAGATATTGGCATAACATTAGAAAAAATGAAAGACTTGCTTTAATATAGGAAAAGAGAGAAACGAATCGCTTGGATTTAATGAATTTGATCTAACAAAAAACAAACGTATGACATTCGCATTTCCAATTGGGTTGACTGTAGAACACTTCATGACGGGTTAATCATTACTTCTATTTACTAATCTCACTTTTACAATTTTTTTATAGTATGCAAAACCAGAGTTCCTTAGTTTAGAACAAAAAAAATACTGAATATGGAACATCAGCTAATAAAGTTTGACCAAGAGCTTATCAAGAAAAGCAAGTATTCTAAGTTTCAAGATTTCCACAACTTGATGCGCTACCGTGTGCGGGATATTTTACTTGTTTCCAGCTTGTATGATTCATATATATTTGAAGAAGACAACAGATTATACGAGCTAATTCGTCAAGAGTATCAAGGCTTAAACCTCAGTCACTCGCCGGAACTTATTCAAGTATCGAATGGTGCAGAAGCAATCAACCTAGTGCTTGAAGAACAGAGGTTCGATCTAATTATTACCACGCTACACATCGAAGATATGTCGGCAAGTACATTTGCAAAACGAGTTAGAGAAGCCGGGCTCGATATTCCGGTTGTACTGCTTGGTTATGATAACCGTGAGATGACTGATTTAATTTCGAATGGTGATATCTCGATATTCACAAAAGTGTTTATATGGCAAGGCGATTATAGAATAATTCTTGGCATCATAAAATATTTGGAAGATAGGCTTAATGTTGAACACGATACTCAGAAGGTTGGTGTTCAGTCAATCATCTTAATTGAAGACAGTGTTCGTTTTTATTCTTCTTATTTGCCGTTAATATACACCGAAGTTCTCAAGCAATCTCAAAGTTTGATTTCGGAAGGAATAAATCTTTCACACAAATTTTTGCGCATGCGTGCGCGTCCGAAAATCCTTTTGTGCTCTAACTATAACGAAGCTTGGGAATATTTCGAAAAGTACAGAGAGTTTATACTTGGCGTTATCTCCGATATTGATTTTACTAGAAACGGCGAACAAGATACTACAGCCGGAATATTGTTTTGTAAAAATGTAAAAGAGATTCAGCCGGATATTCCTATTCTCCTTCAATCAACAAATCAAGATCACAAAGCGGAAGCGGAAGCAAACGGCGCTAAATTTTTATTGAAGGATTCTCCGACTCTACTGGAAGATGTAAAGCATTTTATGACAGAAAATTTCGGATTCGGTCATTTTGTTTTTAGAACTCAAAATGGGGAAGAAGTTGGTACAGCAACTAACTTGAACGAGCTTGAAGAACAATTAAAAACTGTTCCGGATGAATCTATTAAATATCACGCTTCGCGTAATCACTTTTCTGTGTGGCTTAAAGCAAGAACTGAATTTTGGCTTGCTCATCAGCTGCGGCCAAAGAGAGTTGAAGACTTTGAAGAAATATCTTTTTTACGAAATCTATTAATAGATTCTTTACGTGAGTTTAGAAAATCGCGACAGATTGGAGTGATCTCTGATTTCAATAAAGATTCATTCGATATAACAACAACCTTTGCTAGAATTGGTGGAGGATCGCTTGGCGGTAAAGCACGTGGACTCGGATTTGTAAACACTTTGCTAAGTAATTTTGAAATTCGATATCGGTTTGAAGACGTTAAAATCTTTGTCCCGGCAGCTGTTGTTGTTGCCACTGATGTGTTTGACCAGTTTTTGGATGACAATGAATTAAGAGAGTATGCTTTATTATCTCAAAATGATGATAATCTAAAAAATAAATTTTTTGATGCTGAACTCTTCCCGGAAGATGCTAAAAAAAGTTTGGAAGAATTTCTCGAAGTAGTTCGAGAGCCGATAGCTGTTCGTTCATCAAGTTTACTTGAAGATTCTCAAGGACAACCCTTTGCCGGCGTGTATGATACTTTTATGCTGCCGAACAATAATCCCGATATTAAAGTAAGATTGAAACAGCTAATACATGCTATCAAGCGAATTTATGTTTCTATATTCTATTCTAAATCTAAAGACTACATCCGTGTTACTTCTTACAGACTTGAAGAAGAGAAGATGGCTGTCATAATTCAAAAACTTGTTGGTGCTACACACAATGGAAAATATTATCCGGAATTTTCGGGAGTGGCTAAATCTTATAATTTTTACCCAACGCCGCCGCTTAAATCTACAGATGGAATTGTCTCCGTTGCACCGGGGCTGGGCAAATCAATAGTTGAAGGTGGATTGACTTACAGATTTTGCCCGAAACAGCCGCAGCATAATTTACAGTTTCCAACTATTGAAGACTTGCTTAAATATTCACCAAAAGAATTTTTTGCTCTTGATTTAAATGAAGAATATTTGGATGATGGAATTGCTGAAGATCGTTTAGTAAAAAAATATTATTTAAGTGATGCAGCTAATGATGGTACATTAAATGCAGTAGGCTCTACCTATTCAGTAGATAATCGCGCTATCTATGATGGAGTTGACCGGGACGGACCAAAAATATTTTCGATGGCACCGATTCTAAAGTACAATGTGTTCCCACTTCCTCAAATATTAGAATTGCTTCTCGAAATGGGAGGCTGGGGCACAGCATCGCCTATTGAAATTGAATTCGCAGTAAATTTGAAAGTACCGGAAGGAAAGCCTAAAGAATTCGGACTTCTGCAAATGCGTCCTCTTGTAATCAATAATGAAATTGAGCAGCTTGATATTGAGCATTATCATGATGACGAGCTTCTTTGCAGAAGTGAAAATGTTTTAGGACATGGTTTGATGCAAGATGTAAAAGATGTTGTCTTTGTTGATCTGGCTAAGTTTAATAGAAAACATACACTTGAAGTTGCACACGAAATTGCTCAATTAAATTCTAAGCTAGTTCATGGCGGAAGTCCCTATTTACTTTTGGGCGTTGGTAGATGGGGTACACTCGATCCTTGGCTTGGAATTCCGGTTACATGGGAACAGATTAGCGGTGCGCGTGCAATTGTTGAGGCAAACTTCAAAGATTTCAACGTACAACCATCGCAAGGTTCTCACTTTTTCCAAAATCTCACATCATTCAAAGTAGGTTATTTTACAGTGGATGAATTCACAGACCAAGGATTTGTTAATTGGACTTGGTTAGAAGAACAAAAAATTTCTGATCGGAAAGAATTTGTTAAACACATTCATTTGCATGAACCAATTACAATTAAGATTGATGGCCATAGGGGAAGAGGAATTATTGCAAAACCGCAAAATAGAATGAATGGCAAATAGCCTCTGAATGAATTAAATTTACTACCAATTGATTTATCAAGAGAAATTAATTCACAATCTAGCGTTAAGAATAATTCTTAATGGATAAAGTGACGGGACCAACAACGAAGCTTTACACTATAAAAATTAAGTAGGATCTGAAATGGCCGATGAATGCAATATAGTAACTTCAAATTTTAGCCGCAGTTTTTTTCAATCTGACGATATTTTCGCTTTTATAGGTGATGGTTCTTGCGGAGGAAAAGGAAGCGGATTAATACAGATAGAAAAAATCATCCGCGAGAATATTTCTGCGTCGGAATTTCCAAATGTTGAATTGAATATTCCTAAGATGGTTATTCTTAGAACACAAGTTTTCGATTGGTTTATGGAGAGGAATAATCTCTTTACTGCTGCTGTAACTGAAGAACACGATGAAGGCATAATACAAGCATTTTTGCAAGCAGAACTTCCGGTAGAAATACTTGGCGATTTACGCGGTATGATTGAGAACGTACATGTTCCATTGGCAGTACGTTCTTCCAGTATGCTGGAAGATGCAAAGTTCGAACCTTTTGCCGGTATTTACAGTACAAAGATGATTTCAAATAACCAGCCGAGCTTAGACGAGCGCTTTAATAAACTAATTGAAGCAATCAAATATGTTTATGCTTCCATATATTTCAAAGCATCAAAAGATTATTTCGAAGCCTCTTCTCACACAATTAAAGAAGAGAAGATGGCAATCATAATACAAGAAGTTGTTGGACAAAAATATAACGATCGCTTCTATCCAAACTTTTCGGGAGTTGCGCGCTCATATAATTTCTATTCAAGCGGAAGAGCCAAACCGGAAGATGGTGTTGTGAATTTAGCTATTGGATTAGGTAAAACAATTGTAGATGGCGGAATCATCTGGAGTTATTCTCCAATGTATCCAAATTCCGGTCCGCCGTTTGGCGATCCGGCGGATATTTTGAGAAACACGCAAACCTCATTCTGGTCTTTGAACATGAGCCATTTTATGGAATACAATCCCGTTCAAGAAACTGAATTTTTAGTTTCTGCAAATCTAAGCAATGCTGATTATGATGATACGTTAAAATATATTGCTTCAACTTATGATGTAAAGTCCGACAAAATTGTAATGGGATGCGGGCACGATGGTCCGCGTGTAATAAACTTTGCTCAACTGCTTTCAATGAATGAATTCAAATTCAATGATTTGATTAAAAAGGTACTAAAAGTTTCTGAAGAAGCTCTCGGAAATCCGGTTGAGATTGAGTTTGCGGTAACCATTCCAAGAGATGAAAACAAACTTAGGTTTGGATTTCTACAAGTTAGGCCAATGGTAGTTTCCGATGAAGTAGTTGATTTGAAAACTGATGAGTTATATGCGGAAGATATTTTGTTAGCTTCCAAAAGAGTTATGGGAAACGGGGTAATCGAAAATATTAGCGACATTATTTTTGTTAAGCCGGAAACATTTGATAAGAAAGACACACAAAAGATTGCTTACGAGATTGATTCAATAAACAAAGGTCTTGTTCAAACTAAAACTCCTTATGTGTTAATTGGATTTGGCAGATGGGGAAGTTCCGATTCATGGTTGGGTATTCCGGTTGATTGGGGACAGATTGCCGGCGCAAAAGTAATTGTTGAATCAACATTGTTTGGTATTAATGTTGAACTAAGTCAAGGCTCACACTTCTTCCATAACCTTTCCAGTTTTAACGTTAGTTATTTCTCGTTAAACTATGATGGTGAGTTCGCAATTGATTGGGACTGGTTGAATCAGCAAAAAGTTTTAAAAGAAACTAATTTTGTTAAGCATGTTAAATTGGAATCAACACTCAAAATTAAGGTAGACGGCAAAACGAGCCGCGGAGTAATCAAGAAATGCTAGATAAGCATAAACCGATAGATAATTTAGTTATAGAACTGCATGAGCGCGCAAAGGAACTAAACTGTATTTACACAATAGAGGACAGTTTGAACCGTTCCGAAATTTCTATGCGGCAAGCATTTCACACAGTAATTAATTCTATTCCGCCGGGATGGCAATACTCGAATGTTTGTAAAGCGAAATTAGCTTATGGAGAAATTGTTTATCAAACCAGCGACTTCAAAGAAACGCCCTGGGTTATTAAATCTGATATAGTTGTTCAAGATAAAATAGTTGGAAACATTGCTGTCTATTATATTGAAGAAATGCCTCAAGCCGATTTTGGCCCTTTCTTAAAGGAAGAGAAAAAATTATTAGCAACTATAGCTGATCGCTTAGGCCACTTTATTCTTCATCAAAAATTGAAAATAGTTTTCCAAGAATTACGTACTGTACGTGAGCAAGTTGATGGTAAACATAAAGGCGAATGGCGAATTGTCCTTGATATGATTCGCAAAACAGATCCTAATCTGTTTATGAGTGTACTTCGCAAGATGCTTCATTTGTTATGCTGGAAAGGTGTTGAAGAAGCTGAAATGCTGATGAGACAAAGCAGCATGTCTCGACAAGGAAGTGTTGAAGAACAACATTATGATGATAATAAACCACTTAAGATTCGTAAGATTACAAACTATGATCAGTATGTTGATACGATCCTAAATTTAGCCGATGAAAATTTACCGGATGATATTATTCTGATGAAAATTCAAAAGTGGATTCAAGAAGATAAATCCAGTGCATTAATTAAAGTTGTGGATAATCAAGATA
>CAZEDR010000122.1:0-9284 GCA_964510975.1 uncultured Melioribacter sp.
CAGGATATAAAGCCATAAGCAAAACATAATATGGATAAATGTAAATATGAAAATCTGGTAAAAAATGTCCTTCCACCCCTACCCATCCAATAATTGAGCCTAATATAAGATATTTTAGTTGATTACGAATAACGCCTGTGGCACGCCTATAAGCTTTCAGCAATAAGAAAAATGAATACCCCAATATTAACCAAAGAAAACTTATATAAAAAAATAACCAGAGTGGATTTCTTTGTTTAGCCCAATCATGCCAATAAAATTGATTAAATGCAAAATTTAAATCCGTCAGAAATAACCGTGATTTACCATACCAAACAAAAAATAAAAAGATAAAGCCCAATAAGTAAGTGAGAGTGACTAGATATTTTTTACCCGACCCAAGATATCTGATAACTAAATGAACATAAAATACCACGCCAAATATCGGACCAAAATATCCAATTTGCCACCATAATAATGCAAGATCATAAGAATATTTGGGTATGGTTGATATTACGCTTCCAGCCATTCCCCACACGCCACTCGCTATAGCAATTGCCGATAATATACGTGATAAAACATTTGTGCTCCATCTAGGAACAAGAAAAATTACTATTCCAAAAATTGCTGCACCTTTCTTCTCATTAAAAGTCATTTTGCCCATCGCATCCAACTGTTTCTTCATAACTTCAATGCCACCTTTTACAGCCGGTTTTGATTCCTTCTCTTTTATTTTGAAGAAAAATTTTGGGCCAATGTACCAGGCAATTAGCATAGCAATAATTACAACCGGAAGATTTGCAAACATCCAATCCGTGTAATAAACTTTTGTATTAGCCATGCTGAATATGAATGATACGGCAATGATATTTGCAGTACTGCCGGTCATAAACCCGGATGAGAAAATGTTGATTCCGAATAGATTCTGGAGAAATAGATTTCTTCCAAAATTGTTCGGGTTGTCACTTGTTGATCCGTAAATTGAAGCAACTATTAGCATAATAGGCAGAGTAATTACTGTCCTTGCGGCTGTTGCCGGAATAAGTGGCGCTAATGCAAGCTGCAAAACCAAAAAAGCAAGCAGCATTGGCAACGCTTTGTTGCCGAACTTAACAATAAGATTCAAAGCTATTCTCTTTGCAATATTTGTTTTAACTAGAAGAGAACTGAGAATGAAAGCCAGCACATTCAGCCAGATAACATCGAAGCCTAGCACACCAAGTACATTCTTCATTCCCCAGCCGTTGAAGAAAACGAGAATTACCATAAGTAGCAATGAAGTGACATGTGTAGGAATTGATTCGGTAACCCATAAAATCAGCGCGAAACAGAAAGCTGCAATCACAGTCTGACCGGAAGCGGTTAAGCCGGCTGGAGCCGGCATATAATACAAATAAAGAAATACCGCTATCGCAATCGGAACACCAAGGTACTTCATCCATCTTTCGCTTGGCGTTGATTTTTTTTGAGGTATTACCGAAAGCTTATGCTTATCCAGATCAAGGAGATCGTCAATGTTTTCTCCATTGGTCTCCTGCTGGATATCATTTTGTTTTGCTAATCCGGATGCTGTATTAACAGACATGGAATTTCTATTTCTCCCACTTTGTATAAGGATTTTTCATCAGCATAGAATTGTAATACTTAACATTGCCGGTAACTTCTGCACCAAGCCATTCCGATTTTGAGAATGATTCACTTTCAGCAGATAATTCGATTTCAGCAACTACAAGCCCTTGGTTCTCACCATAGAATTCATCTACTTCAAATGTGTGCTCACCAACTTTAACTAGAAAGCGTGTTTTATCAATAACACCCGGTTCACAAATTTTCAAAAGTTCTTCAACTTCAGCAGTTGGAATTTCTTTTTCCCATTCATATCTGGTTGCGCCGGAAGCATTTCCGATACCCTTAATAGTTATGAAGCCTTTATCACCTTTAATTCTTACTCTTACTGTGCGTTCTGGAATTGAAGAAAGATAACCTTGTACTATTCTGGTTTCCTTTGACGCGAGATTCTTAAAATCACCGGTTACTAAAAATTTACGTTCTATTTCATTTGCCATAACAATTCTCCTATTTCATTCCGACTAAATTTTTAAGACCGCGCAAATAGTTAATGTTTGGAAATTTATCTAACCCAACTTCTTTAACAGTTTTAATAACCAATCCCGGGTCTTCCATTTCTACAGCTGCTGTTTTAACAGTCTTCCCATCAACAGTAACTTCTGCAATTTCTACGATAGTATTGTTGATTGTAAAACCAGTTCTTTTTTTATGAACATTAACTGCTTTCAACAAACTTGATGGTGCGATTACTTCATTCAAATACTGTTCAAATGTATATTCAGAACGTTCGAACTTTGGAACTGCAACTTTGAAACACTTAAAAACTTTTTCAATTTCGGCTGTTGGTAACGGAAATGTTCCCTTCATTATGGGCAACCATTGTTCTAAACGGTCTTCATTAACTTGTTGCAAAGTTTTGATATCCATTAAATCGTCACGGACTTTGGTATTGTCCATGCTGACTTCGGAGAGAATGTATATTTCGTCGCTTTCGCGGGTCTTACCTTCCGGAAATTTTCTGATGTTTTCTTCAGCAGTTCCAAGATCGTTCGTAAAAGTTCTAAATTCCCAGCGTGGAATGATTTCTTGCATTGTAGCTCCTTTTGTTATGATAATGTTTGCTTTTGCAATCATAATGCCAATAATTGCAAAGAATTTAAGTTTGATTTCAGTCCAAAATACAAGTTGTGTAAAAATAAACTATCATTGTGATGACGATTAACGGTCAATCAGACGATTAACCGTCACAATTAAAACCGGGATCGACTATTAGTCAAGTTTTAATGTAAAATCGTCGGCTATTATTGTGGAACGATCTTTATTACTACTTAAAGATGAAGAAAATGAAGCCACTTTCGGAAATGAATAAGAAAAAATTAATTTTCAATCTTGCTGTAATCATAGCAATAGCTTCCATATTTACATACTACTTCTATAATTACGCTCTAAATATTGAGACGATACTAATTTCAGATTCGAAAGAATATCAAATTGACTCAACTGCATTGAACAAACCGGTAGTTTACCTTAGTGTGATTTCCCGTTATCCGCCAAATATTATTTATCGCGGTTACCAGCCAATGTTGGATTATCTTACATCTAGATCATCCTACCGTTTTGAGTTGAAACTTAGCGATGATTATTCACAAGCTGTAAAAATGTTAATTGAAAAGGAAGTTGTCGCAGCTTTTGTTGGATCATACGTTTATCTACGAGCGCATGATGATTATGGAATCATTCCAATTTTGAAACCGCTAAATGAAAACTTCGAGCCTTTTTCCCGCGCAGTCTTATTCACACGCGGAGATTCAAAAATTTTCAGTATCAATGATCTAAAAAATAAAAAACTGGCTCTTCCCTCACGCGAATCATATTCCAGCAATTGGATGCTAAAATATGAGTTCGCCAAAAATGGAATAATAGAAAGTGATCTAGCAGAAATAAAAAACTTTCCACATCATCAAAGTGTAATTCAAAATGTAAACAAGAAATTTTTTGATGTTGGAGTAACAAGAGAATATTTAATTAAAAACATGGCGCCAAATTCTATTCGAACACTTATGTATTCCGATCCATTTCCTACAAGTCCATTAGTGGTTGCAAAAAATTATCCAAAAGAAATTATCGAAAGTATTAAGATCGCTCTACTGCAAATAAACCAAAGCAATCCTAAGAGGCAAGTTATCACCAAAAACTGGGATAATGAGTTCATCTACGGTTTTGTTGAAGCAACTGATAAAGATTACGATGTAATTCGTACAATTAGCCGGTGAGTGATAAATGTTCAAACTACGATCCAGCTTAAAAACAAAAATACTTTTCTTAATCGGCTCGGTTATCATCATACTTATGTTGCTAATCTCTTCCGTGTTGTTAATTAAATGGCGCTCGATAATAATCCAGAAGCAATCTCAGAACAGTATTTCTATAGCTAAGACTTTTACTGTAACTGTTATTGATGCGATGATACTTGAAGAAAAAAGAGCTCTCCAAAATGAAAACATTTTAGAGACCTACATAGATAATTTTGTTAATAGACTTGGCAACATAAAATATGTGGCGATTTTCGATAACAAGGGTTCTTCGATTATTCAGTTACTAAAAACGAAAGGCCCAAACAATAAATCGAATCATATTATCAGCTTCAGAAAAACATCTACTGAAGAAGTTAGAATTTTTGAGCATGAAAACATGCATTGGGTTTTGGAAGTTAACGAGCCATTAGTGTTTTCTGGTAGAAACTGGGGCTATACTATTATTGGATTTGACGCACAACCTATTCGTGACGAGATCGAGAACATCTTTATTCTCTTATTAATTGCAACAATTTTCGTTACTTCAATAGTTCTAATAATTTTATTCTTCTCAATCAACCACATGACCTCATCGCTAGAGAAGTTAGTTGTTGAGTTCGATAAAGTAGATTTCATTTCCGACGTGGACATTTCCTTACCAACAAAAACAGACGAAATTGGATTCTTGTATCACCACTTCAGTTTACTACTCGATAGAGTTGAGGCTTCAAAGAAACAACTTGAAAACGCTCAGAAACAAATATATCAAGCAGAGAAACTTGCTTCTATTGGAAGGCTTGCAAGCGGTGTTGCTCATCAGGTTAATAATCCTCTCAATGGAATTAAATCTTGCCTTTATGCAATACAGAAAAATCCTAATGATGCCGAAAAGAACAAATTATACCTAGAATTAATCAACGAGGGAATTAACAACATTGAAACTGTTGTTAAAAAACTTCTCGGATTTGCCCGTCAGCAGTCAACTTCAGAAAGCTTAATAAATATTAATGAATCTATTCAGAAGGTAATTCAACTTTTTGATTTTCGTCTAAAAGAAAAGCGAATTAATGTAAAGCTCGAGCTTTCAGATGAAATCGGTTTTGTAAAAATCGACTATCATCTTTTTCAAGAAGTTATCATGAATCTACTTCTGAATAGCTATGATGCAATTGAAAAAGATGGAACTATAACAATTACAACATTACAAGAAGATGAGTCACTTATAAGTCTGATTATCAGCGATAGCGGAATTGGAATTTCAGAACATGATATCAAGAAAATTTTTGATCCATTTTTTACAACTAAAGAAGTTGGTACCGGAACTGGATTGGGATTATCGGTTTGTTTGGGAATTATCGAAAGCCATGGCGGAAAAATCGCAGTTCACAGCAAAGAAGGAAAAGGCACCACTTTTGAAATAACTTTACCAAGAGCGACAGAGAATGAAATTACTAATAATTGAAGATGAGAGAATAACAAGAATTTCTCTTTCCGACATTCTTAAGACTGAAGGCTATCAAGTTTTTTCTGCCGAAGATGGAGAAGAAGGATTAAATATTTTCAGAAAAGAACTGCCCGAAGTTGTTATAACAGATTTAAGATTACCTAAACTAAGTGGAATGGAAGTACTCTCAGAAGTTCTACAGATTTCCCCTTCATGTAAAGTCATACTTATCACTGCTTTTGCAACTGTGGATACGGCAGTTTCATCGCTTAAACTTGGAGCTTATGATTACTTTACAAAGCCATTTTCTCCCGAAAAGCTTTTGTCAATCTTACGTAACATTACACAGTTACAATCGGTTTTAATTGAAAATGAAGAACTGCGCGAAAAAATTCAAAGACTTGAAAACAGCAATATTATTGGTAACAGCGAGAGCATGAAAAAACTGGTTGAAACAATCAGCCAGATAGCTCAAAATGATTCTACAGTTTTAATTGAAGGCGAAAGTGGTACCGGAAAAGAACTTGTAGCACGTGCGCTTCACCATAATAGTTTACGAAAGAAAGAAAAATTTGTAACCGTAAGTTGCTCAAGTATTCCGGAGAGTTTACTTGAAAGCGAATTATTTGGACATGAGAAAGGTGCTTTTACCGGCGCAATTAGGCGCCATGAGGGTTACTTTGAACGTGCTAATATGGGTACAATCTTCATCGATGACATTGACGACTTCCCATTCAATATGCAAGTAAAATTATTGCGAGTAATACAAGAAAGAGAAATTACTCCGGTTGGCTCCTCATTAAATATGAACATTGATGTAAGAATAGTTTGCGCAACTAAAGTGGACCTTCGGCAAAAAGTTGAAGATAAATTGTTTAGAGGAGATTTGTACTATAGATTAAATATCATTCCGCTAAAACTGCCGCCGCTAAGAGAACGTAAGCAAGACATTCCCCTTCTGGTTGAATATTTCTTCCGAAAACATAGAGCAGAAGACAAACTAATGCTGCTAAATCATGAGATCATTTCTCAATTGATGAAGTATTCATGGCCGGGAAATGTTCGTGAACTTGAGAATATAGTTGAACGAATGATTGCACTTTCTTTTAGTGGGATTATCGATCCTACTGTTTTAGATCTTTCTGAGACAAAAAGAAATATCGCCTCGCAATATGAATCTTTCGAACAATACAATTCATTTGACGAATTTATTTCGAAGAAAGAAAAAGAGATACTAATCTGGGCTTTGAATAAGAATGATAACATTGTGAGCAATGCAGCAAAACTTCTAAAAATTCCCCGTACAACCTTGAACAGTAAACTGGAAAGACTTTTGCCGGATTATAAGTTCAAGAAAGAATGAAAGCCTATTTTTTAATCACATCATCTATATGTGCTTTTTCTTCAATTGTTTCAATGATTAAATTTTCGTGAATAATAACACAGCTTAATTTATTTCCCAAGAAAACCCCAGTGTCAATATAGACTGAGTTTGAATCTTCTACCAAAGTGATATCTGGTTTTGTCGTATGACCGACTACTTGAAGTTTACCTATGTTGAGCAATGGATCGCGAGTCCATAAAATTCCTCTATCGCTACGCAAATCATTTTGAATAAAACTATCCAGCAAAGCTAAATTATCCTTAAAATCTCCGGGTAAATATTTTTCATATTGAAGCGAAATTCCGGCGTGAGAGATAAAACAATCGGGTAAATCATAATAAAGCGGAACCGACTTAATGAAATCAATATGAAGGAACATATCTTGTTCATTGTTCTCATATGATTCTAATGTTGTTTCATTTCCGTTAAAAAACCAAGAACGCGCAAACACACTTGTTGGATCTTTGAAAAAATGATAAAACATAAAATCATGATTGCCGGGAGCTAGTTGTATGTTGTTAGCAAGAACGAAATTCACAACTTCACGGCTATGGTTACCTCTATCAACCATATCCCCAACAGTGTAAACCGGTATTCCGGGATACCGAGTTATAATCTTTGTATATAGCTCCACTAGAGTGTTGAAGCAACCGTGAATATCCCCGATTATAGCAATCATAAATTTTAGATGTTAAAAGTTTTTTTGGCGTAATTAGTTAGTTCTTCTCTAAAGTTAGGATGTGCAATATTTATCAATGCATTCACCCTTTCTTGAATTGTTTTACCGTAAAGATTTGCAACTCCGTATTCGGTAACAACATAATGAACATCACCGCGGGAAGTAACAACACCAGCGCCGGGCTTAAGTGTTGGAACAATCTTGCTGATTTTTAAATCTTTAGTAGCAGCAGGCAATGCTATAATGGGTTTTCCACCCTCGGAATGTGCAGCTCCGCGAACAAAATCGACTTGCCCGCCAATGCCGCTGAAGAATTTTGTACCAATCGAATCAGAACATACTTGCCCTGTAATGTCCACTTCAATTGCAGAATTGATTGCGACCATCTTATCATTTTTGGAAACAATGAATGGATCATTAACATATTCTTGCGGATGAAATTCAAATATCGGATTGTTGTCTATAAAATCGAACGCACGCTTGGTTCCAAGCACAAATCCAGCTATCAACTTTCCTGGGTGAAGTGTTTTCTTTTCCCCATTAACTACACCTTCTTCAATTAGATCGATCAATCCATCAGAAAACATTTCTGTGTGAATGCCTAAATCTTTTTTATGATGAAGATATTTTAAGACAGCATCCGGGATTGCGCCAATTCCCATCTGTAATGTCGAACCATCTTCAATCAACTCAGCAATATGACTACCGATCTTGTCGTAAATTGCCAGCATTTCCGGACTTGCATCCGGATCGATCTGCGGAAGTTCTTTTAATGGCTCGTTTACTTCAACTATATAGTCAATTTTATTAACATGAATAAAACTATTTCCTAAAGCTCTTGGCATTTGCTTATTAACTTGTGCAATTACGCATTTAGCTTTTTCAGCTGGAGTTTTAATATTTCCAACATCAATACCGTAACTACAAAAGCCATGTTCATCCGGAGGAGAGACATGAATAAGCGCAACGTCCGGAACGATTACCCCACGCTTAAAAAGCAAGGTCACTTCGTGAAGAAATATCGGAATAAAATCCGCTCTTCCCTCATTAACAGCAAGACGTGCGTTTGCTCCGATAAAAAATGCCTTATGACGGAAATGCTTTTCCATTCCCGGCTTAGTATATGCAAGATCACCAACTATTAAAATATGGTAAAGCTCAATATTCTCCAGCTCTTCTTTTCGCGCAACCATTGCATTAATTAATTCAAATGGAGCGGCACATCCCGGTTGCACTACTATTTTATCACCCGATTTAATCACCTTAACAGCTTCTTCTGCCGAAACTAAATGCGAGTTGTATCGCTTTATCCATGATGCTGTAAGTGGTTTATTTTGTCTAGCTTGCTCTATAGTCATTACTTATCTCTTCAATTAGTTGAGAAGATGCGCAATCTTCTAAATTCAAGATTGAATGCATCTGCAATTTTTTCGTTCGAAACGTAACCGTTATAAGTACAAACACCTTTTGCCAATCCGGAATCTCCAAGCAATGCATTCGCAATTCCATTATCGGCTATTTCGTGTATATATTCAATGCATGCATTTGTTAAACCAAAACTAGCAGTTCTAGCAACAAGAGCCGGCATATTTGGAACGCAGTAGTGGATCACACCATGAGTTTCATACACGGGATCACTAATGGTAGTCGGTCTACACGTTTCAACACAACCGCCTTGATCAACCGAGACGTCAACAATTACGGATCCCGGTTTCATCGTTTTGACCATCTCTTCTTTGATTACGTGAGGTGTTTTGCCAGCCTTATCTTGTACCGCGCCGATTAACAAGTCAGCAAATTTAACTCCGCGCGCTATAGTATATTGGTTAGCAGCTACAGTGGGAATGTCCTTCGAGATTTCGTTTCTAATTCTTCTAAGCTTTCTAATATCTTTATCCAGCACAATAACATGAGCACCGCGAGAATAAGCAGTTA
>CAZEDR010000123.1:0-9263 GCA_964510975.1 uncultured Melioribacter sp.
AATATGACTATTGTATATACACGTCAAAAATAATTTTCCCCAACTATTGATAAGCCTGGAATGCTGTGAGGGCTATTCCGGGCTTTTATTTCTTCTTTTTGATGTAGTATTTTTCGATGTGTTTATAAGCTAAAAAACCTACAGCTCCAACCTGTACTGCTCCCAATATTTGATTGAATAAGCGATTACCTTGTCCCGCCATGTAATTTTTATAAAGAGGATTAAGAAGATTTGTCTTCGCATCAATTGTATTAGAGTTACTCATCCACGCGAGCTGCATTCTGGTCTGCATTAAAATAGATGTAGAATCATTTAAGAAGTTTGTGTTTAGATTGAACGAATTTAGTTCGTTGCTGAAATACGGATCGGGCAAATATCGCAGCGGATTAAAAAATGTAGTGAAGTTGAGGCGCTGTTCGTTGTTGTTCAAGCTATCGGGAACAGCGTTTTGAGCAAACAAGCTTAAGTTGGCAATTATTAAAAAGCTAAAAATTTTCTTCTTCATCTTCTATGTCATCATCTATAAATAAATCTTCGTCATCTAGATTTAAATCGTCATCTTCGCCAATTTCGCTTGGTTCTTTTTCTTCGCCGCCTTCTTCGTCGGGAATTTTTTTCTTTTTAGTGGCATCTTCTTCAACAGCAAAATATGCTTCTGTGGGGCGATAATCGCTGCTTCCTCCCGAATAATTATCATCCATTCTATCCATAACCTGGCCAAGTATCTCGCCGGTTAAATCTTCCTTCATTTCTGCAGAATCAACTTTTTTCCCATCGTCAAACTTATCCATACCGATGTCAGTGCGTTTCCATAAATCGGTTAATTCTTTCTTCTCTATTTTGGAAAGTTGAGTATCAATTTCCTTCTCTATTACTTTAAGATCGTTTTGATCCCATGTGGTTTCCGAATACAACTGTTCCTTCATAAAATCCCAGAATGAGCTTCCCGCTTTTTCCGGCGAGGGTTTCTTTCTAAGAGAAGCTATCACATCGGTCGCGATTTTTTTCATTGTGGCTGGCACAACATCACCTTTTTATTTTTGGTTGACTAAACTTAGTAATAAATATAAAAAATCATCAAGTAGATTTTTTAGTTAAAAAATATTACATGAAGTATACGCACAATAATGAGAGTTTAATGGTAAATTCTTTTTATTTTTTGCGTTGAATTAGGATTGGGTTCTGGCACACTTGATCTTAAGTAATTTTATGCCCCCGTAGTTCAATGGATAGAACGCGAGCCTCCGAAGCTTGCGATGTGGGTTCGATTCCCGCCGGGGGTACAAAGAAATTTGAAAGACAAATCAACTGCATCAATGGAAGTAAATCACATCAATTTGCAATCAGAGGTATTAATGAAAAACATTGCCAAGCATATTTGTTTACTATTGGTATTCGTATTTGCACAAATCGTTTTTGCACAAACAGCAGATAAATCCCTTTTAACATTAGACTGCATTTTTAATAGCGCGGATTTTTCTTCCGATAGATTCGGTCCGGCAAGATTTATTGAAGAAGGAAAGTTTTATACAACGCTGGAAGCTTCCAAAGACGCTCCTGGCGGAAGAGATATTGTTAAGTATGAAACTGAAACCGGAAAGCGTGAAGTAATGGTTTCTGCAAAGCTTCTAATTTATGAAGGACAGACAAAGCCTCTGGCGATTAGTAATTATATCTGGTCGGCTAATAGAAACTTGCTAATGATCTATACAAACACTGCTAGAGTATGGCGCCAGAACACACGCGGCGATTATTTTGTGCTAAACTTAAAAACTAGTAAGCTTCAAAAGATTGGCACTTTTGCAAAACCTTCTAAATTAATGTTCGCCAAGATTTCTCCCGATGAACAAAAGGCGGCATACGTTTGCGAAAATAATATCTATGTAGAAAACCTTGCTGATGGAAATGTAACTCAGCTAACATTTGATGGTTCCCGTACAATTATTAACGGAACATTTGATTGGGTTTATGAAGAGGAATTGGATTTGCGCGACGGTTTCCGGTGGAGCCCTGACAGCAAAAGTATAGCTTACTGGCAGTTAGATGCATCCGGCGTAAATGTATTTTATATGATTAATGACACCGATTCACTTTACTCAAAAGTAATTCCGGTTCAGTATCCAAAAGTTGGAACAACAAATTCGGCAAGCAAAGTTGGTGTTGTAAATATTGCCGACGCGAAAACAGTATGGATTAATGTTCCAGGCGACCCAAGAAACAATTACATCGCAAGAATGGACTGGGCGGCAAGCTCAGATGAAATTGTAATTCAGCATTTGAACCGCTTGCAAAATCAAAACGAAGTAATGCTTGGTAACGCTAAGACCGGCGAAGTAAAAACAATCTTTACGGAAAGAGATTCCGCATGGATAGATATTCACGACGAGCTGATGTGGCTGAAGAATGGAAAAGAGTTAACATGGATTAGCGAACGAGACGGCTGGCGTCATCTTTATATCATTTCCCGCGATGGTAAAAATGTTAAGCTAGTTACTCCCGGCAATTATGATGTAATTGATTTGCAGCTTGTTGATGAAAAAAGCGGCTATGCTTACTTCATCGCATCGCCGGATAACGCTACGCAAAAATATCTTTACAGAACTAAACTCGACGGCAAAGGAAAGCTCGAACGTTTAACGCCGAAGGAATTTACCGGAACAAATTCGTATCAGATTTCAGAAGGAGCTAATTACGCGATCCACAATTTTTCTTCTGCGAACTCAACACCAATTTCTCAACTGATTAAACTTCCGGAACATACGGTAATTAAAAAAGTCGTTGAGAACAAAAAAATGTTCGAGAACATTGCCGCACTAAAAAAACAACCGACAGATTTTTTTCAAGTTGATATTGGCGGCGGCGTAATGCTTGATGGCTGGATAATGAAGCCGTTTAATTTTGATCCGGCAAAAAAATATCCGGTTCTATTTTTAGTTTACACTGAGCCAGCTGCACAAACAGTTGTAGATCGTTGGAGCGGAGATTTTCTCTGGCATACAATGCTTGCCCAGCAAGGTTACATTGTTATGAGTGTAGATAACCGTGGTACTCCTTCACCGCGAGGAAGAGATTGGAGAAAATCCATTTACAAAAAAATTGGTATTCTAAACTCTGGCGATCAAGCTTTGGCTGTAAAAGCATTGCTTCAAAAGTATAATTTTCTTGATGCTGAACGTGTTGGCATCTGGGGCTGGAGCGGCGGCGGTTCTGCAACCTTAAACGCAATGTTCCGCTACCCGGATTTATATAAAACCGGAATGGCTGTTGCTGCTGTTGGACATGAAAAACTTTACGATACAATTTATCAAGAACGTTACATGGGCATGATTTCGGTAAATCCGGAAGTTTATGAAGAGGGCTCTCCGGTTACATATGCAAAAAACCTCAAGGGAAATCTCTTGATTGTTCACGGAACCGGCGATGATAATGTTCATTATCAAGGTGCTGAGTTAGTGATTAATGAGTTAATCAAACACAACAAGCATTTTACAATGATGGCTTATCCAAACCGCACTCATGGAATTTATGAGGGTGAGGGAACAACACTTCATCTATTTACACTTCTTACAAGATATTTGAATGAAAATCTTCCGGCAGGAGGAAAATAATATTTGTAACTAAATCATCCTCTGCGTTAATTGCAGAGGATGATTTATTGTAGAACATAACAAATCTCAAAAAGGACGTTGTTATGAAAAAACAAGTGTACTACTATCTTTTACTAGTTCTCCTCCTTCAATCTTTCTTAGCAATTTCAGCGCAGCAATTACAGCTAAACGACCCTTATCTAAAGGTTGATGCCAAACAAAACGATCCTCTTTACACAACTTACACCGCAGCTATGGAACGCTCTCAACTTTATGGTGATAAAGGTTACAAGATGGATTATTACTCTGATCATCTCCCACTAAATTATTCCGGAGATCAAGCGGGCAAATTTTATTGTGTTTGGAAGGTTGACCAAGTTGTGGTTATGAATATCGGAGAGTTTTTCGGAAAGCCGGTTGTTACTTCATCATTTCCCGATATGGCAATTCTTAACTATCAGCCATTTAAAGGAATTGATGTGCAAGAAACATTTTTTGTTTACAGCTCTTCAATCGCTTTGGTGAACTTAGTAATAAAGAACATTGATAAAACAAAACATGATATTGAACTCTATCCGGTTCTAGAGATTGGAAACGACTCGTTAATGATAAAAGAGTTTTACAAGAATAGAAATGCTTACGTTACGAATCACAATGAATCGAAATATAGATTGATAAGCTCGCTTTATAAGAACGCTCCTTATCCTACCGAAACACGCGATTACTTTACTGCTAGTTTTCCCGCATATTCATTCGGCGGTTATCATAATTCTATAGAATCATTTCATAACACGATTAAAACTGATTTTTACGCAGAGAACAGAAACGACTCGTTAAATAAGAAACAAAGCGATTACGTTAACTTTGTTTCGCTTCATGGTAAGTTTTCTTTGAAGCCGGGAGAAGAAATAAATGTCCGCTACATCCGCGGTTGGCAAGACCAGAAAGAAGATTTGCAAAAACTTTCCGATGAAATTGAAAAGCTAAAAACAGAACAATTGCAAAACTACGTTGATGATAACGTAAAGTTGTTCAGTAGGATTCCAAGAATAAAATTTAAGACGCAAGACGAAAAACTTGTTTACCTAAGCTCATTCAATCTTGCGCGCGGAAGTTTTTATCCGCCCACTGAAAAGGCTAATCATAATTTCTATGTTTTTTCCCGCCAGCCGCTCTGGGGCTGGGGGCACGGTCATCAAGTATTACATGAGTCGTTAAGCATGTTGTCATACGCTTATCTCGATCCGCAATCAGCACAAGGCTCACAAAGAATTTATATAGATCAGCAAAGGGATGATGGGCTAATTGCATATCGGCATGGACCGAGAGGCTTGCAAGACTACCCACACTTCAGCAAAGAATTGAACAGAAATATGTCTACCACTTCGGCGCCTTTTTTCAGCTGGATAAATTGGGAAGTATATAAGGTTAGCAAAGACAAAAAATTTCTCTCGGATTCTTATGAGAGCGGAGTTGAATATTTGAAATGGCTGATTGCAAACCGTGATCTAGATAAAGATGGTTTGTACGAATGGGGACCGTATGGAATTATTGAAAATGTTCGCGATTGGTACAATGCAGTTTTCCAGGTTAGCAAAGACCGCCATCTCGATGTAGATAAGGAAGATATTTCTGATGAACTGGAATGCGTTGACTTGACGTTTATGATGATAAAAGAAATGCGTTCGCTCGCTTCAATGTCGCATGAACTTGGACAAAAGGAAGCTTCGCACGCATGGAAAGAGATGGCTAATCTTACAAGCAAATTAGTTAATGAAAAAATGTGGGACGACAGCAGCAAGTTTTATTATTCTATCACTAAGAAAGATCACTCATTTAAGTTTCTAACAAGAGATTTGCGGCGAATGGAAATTATTGGCTTTCTTGCATTATGGGCTGAAGCAGCGCCAAAAGATAGAGCCAAACACTTAGTTAAGCATCTTGCCAATCCGGAAAAGTTTTGGCGCAAGTATGGAATTCCAACTCTTGCCGCCGATGATGTTTGGTACACGCCTTATGTAGATTATTGCTGCAAATGGAATGGCCCGGTTTGGCTATTGTGGAATTACATGGTGCTTGACGGTTTGAAAAAATATGGTTACACCAAATTAGCAAGCGAAGTAGCAGATAAAATGATGCTTGCGGTTTCTACTCAACTAAAAAAGAATCATAACTTTTGGGAGTCATACAGTCCCGATAATGAAGTTCTCAACTCGCCATCAAATTATATTTGGGATTCCATCATGGCGCGTGTTTTAATTGAAAAGTATAAATGAGTCTTGGTAACTTTATAGTAGTTTTGTACTGTAAAGTCTAGAGTCGTTCATAGATATAGAATAATAGCAAATTAATCGATTGAGATTTTGAAATGAAATTAACGTACATACTTTTTGCAATGTTTTTAGCGGGGAATTTATTTTCTCAAACTATATGGATTAAAGATGTAAATAATAGATTAATTTCTAAGGCGTCTGTCTCGGTGCAAGTAACTTATAAATCCACACAGTTTTTGCTGGAAGGATCTTTAGAGAAACTCTTTACTGCCGTTACCGATACTTTGGGAAAAGTGAAAATTTCCGGAGAATACAGTAAAGAAGAGTTTTCCGTGGAATCAATTTCAATTAAAGTTCAGCATAAGGATTTTGAACCTTTCGAAGTAATTACTAAAGAGTATTCAAACTCGCCAACTTTTAACTACATCGTTTATCTTGTGCCTAAAAACTCTAAAGTAAATCTCAGCGGAAAGATAATCTCTAACCGCCAGGAAGTTAACGAGCTCGATATTTATTCTTCCGACGAGGTGGCGGAAAAGTTAAAAATAAAGGAAGCTGATATTTTAGATCTCATAAAGAAAAAGAAGATTAAGGGGAAAAAGATTGGCGAAAAATATTTCATCAGCGGTGATGAGCTGAGAAAATATCTGGAAGAATAAAATGTTTCAGCCTCTTAACTGGAGAATCCCACAAATGAAAAGATTTCAAATAGTTGCATTCATTTTAATTCTAACAGGCCAATGTTCTTTTTTAGCTCAACAAGGCTTAATTCCCAAATTTGAATTACTTCAAAACGATTTAATTCTCACTCGTCCAGCTCAACCGAATCAGTACATGGATAAAATTGGTCAGAAGGCGGCATTGCTTGGATTTGAAAGCGGCTCTTTCGAAATGTGGATTTGGCCATGGAAAGTATTAAGAAATTTCGAAATACAGTTCTTTGTAGGTACAACAACGCAGCCAATTCTTGCTACAGATATTCTTCGCGATATTTCCGTAACGCCGGAAGCTACAACACTCACCTATGTTTACGAATCATTCACAGTAAAAGAAATAATTTTTGTTCCTCACAATAAACCGGCCGCAGTAATCTTGCTTGATGTTAACACAACAACTCCGCTAACAATTGTTCCCGGCTTTATGCCTGTTATGCAACCGCAATGGCCGGCGGGAATTGGCGGACAGTATAGCTATTGGGATGATGAAGTAAAGGCTTATGTGATTTCTGAATCGCAGCAGCGCGGATTGTTTCTATGCGGTTCACCGGTTGCTCAGCAAATGGCGGCTCCGCCCGCACACATGTTTGCAGATAATCCTATTCAATTCAAGCTGGATATAAAACCGGGTGATGCGCAAAACAGTTTTATCCCCATCGTAATTGCGGGCTCTCCGATCAAAAGTAAATATGATTCAGTAAAAACTCTTTATCATGATTTAATAAGTAATGTTGAAAAGTATTACAGAGCTAATTTTAATTATTATAAAAGCCTTAGAGAAAACACTTTAGAAATCATCACACCAAATCAGAAGTTGAATCAAGCATATGAATACGGAAAAGTTGCGTTGAATAATTTGATGGTTGATAATGCAACGCTTGGCAAAGGACTTGTTGCCGGTTACGGATTAAGCGGCGGCGGTGGCCGTCCGGGATTCGGCTGGTTCTTTGGCGGAGATGCGTTCATCAACACACTAGCGATGAATACATATGGAGATTATTCAACAGTAAAAGATGCTCTTGCTTTTACACAAAAATGGCAACGGCAAGAAAATTTTCCGATACGCAAAAAAAACGCAACTGATATTGGAAAAATGTCTCATGAACTTTCTCAAAGTGATGGTTTAATAGATTGGTGGAATGATTATCACTACGGATACAATCATGCAGACACTACGCCATGGTATTTAGTTGCTATGGGAGATTATTTAAGAAAGAGCGGCGATATAGATTTTATTAAGAAAAGTTGGAATTCAATTTCGCAAGCATACAACTGGTGTAAAAGTAAAGACAGTAATGGCGATGGTTTAATGGATTTGCGAGGTGCCGGTCTGGGTGTTTTGGAATTTGGTACACTAGTAAAAATATTTAATGATAATTACACACAAAGTTTATGGACGCAAGCAATTAAAGAAGTTGAGCTGATGGCAAAATATTGTAATGATAAGGATGTTGAAACTGACGCCGAAAAATCATTTACTAAAGCTCGGCAGGCGCTGGAAAAAATTTACTGGATAGATGATTTAGGATTCTACAGTTTTGGCGCCGCTGAAGATGGCAAACAAGTACGTGATAAAAATATTTATTCAGCTACTCCAATTCTCTTTGGTTTGTATGATGCAAAGAAAAGTGAAAGTACAATAAAACAGTTTAACGAAAGCGATATGGTAACTGATTGGGGCATTCGCAACTTGAGTAATAAATCGTCTATGTATGAACCGACTAACTACAACTATGGAACAATTTGGCCTTTTACTTCTTTCTTCATAGGCGCCGCACAATTTGCAACTCACTTCAACTTACAAGGTTTCGAAACAGTAAAGAACACCGCTCAACATTCTCTCGACTATGGCTTAGGAATTTTACCGGAAGTTTTTTCCGGTGAGATCAATACAAAACTTGGAGAAGCTTATCATAATCAAGGATTTAGCGTAAGCGGATATGTTTTTCCTATGGTACGAGGCTTGATTGGTCTAGACGTTGACGCGTTGAATAATAAAATCACCTTTGCGCCAAAGCTTCCGGCAGATTGGGGCTTTTTGCAAGTCAATAATGTTAAACTCAACTCTGCTACTGTGAACTTTGATTTGAAACTGGAAAAAGAATACATGGAATTAATGGTTAAGAAAGTTGGCGGAGAAAATATTCAAATTGAATTTTCACCGGAACTTCCTCTTGGAACCAAAATCGTTTCAGCAAAGGTTAATAACAAAGCCGTTAATCCAAGTCTAATGAGTCATGGTCAATCAGAGCAATTAAAAATTACGCTTGATCTGGCAACTGATACAAAAGTTTACGTTGAATATGAGCCGGCTGTTTCAATTTTTATGCTGGATCAACCGGCGCCAATCGGGGCTACCAACGAAGGGATAAAAATATTATCGCAAGAACTCAGCGGAAACAAATTATCAATCTTTTGCGAAGTAAAACCAAACAAAAATTATGTGCTTGGTGTTAAGAACGGCAAGTTGATCAAATCGGTAAACGGTGCAAAGTACGAAAACAAAAAACTTTTTATTAAAAACATTGGAGATGAAAAATTTTTTGTAAAACACAAGGTCGAAATTACTTTTTAATAAAAAATTTTTTTCTTGTTGACATTTGCCGATGTAAAACAATTCTCAAATAAAAATTATTTTTTCTTATTAGGAATAAAAAAACATTTTTAATAAGTTGGCTCAAGATAAA
>CAZEDR010000124.1:0-9238 GCA_964510975.1 uncultured Melioribacter sp.
TGATTTTTTTTTTTTTATCTCTTTTTGGATATTGTTTTGGAATAATGATTGATTTGTTAATTCTTGTTTATTCTTCAGTTCTTAATGGAAGTTTGTTGAACATATTCAATGATTCAAATCTTTCACTCTTATTTATACTTGCAATGATAATCTTGCTGAAAGTAGTTGCAACATCATTTACGCTTGGTTCGGGTGGAAACGGAGGAATAATAGCTCCATCATTATTTACCGGTGCTATAACGGGCTTATTTCTGGCAAGGTTGATGAACTATATGGGAGTCGTAGAATTAAATCATGCTAACTTTTTAGTGGTTGGAATGGCTGGAATTTTAAGTGGTGTCCTCCACGCTCCTTTAACCGGCATTTTCTTGATTGCAGAAATCACTGGCGGCTATACTTTAATTGTTCCGCTTATGATTGTTGCAGCGCTTTCTTTTTTTATCTCAAAATATTTTCACCCGGATTCAATCTATACAACAACTTTGGCAAGAAGAGGAATAAAATTTCGCTCTGAAAAAGAAAAATATTTTATGCAGCAGACTAATCTTGAAGATTTAGTAGAAAAAGAATTTGAGTGCATAAACCCTAACTTAAGCTTGAGAGAACTGGCAAAGAAAATTCCGCTTACTAAGAGAAATCTATTCCCGGTTGTGAATGAAAAGAAACAGTTGGTCGGAATCGTTACGCTGGATGATGTTAGAGAAGTGATGTTGAATTCGGAAGTTTATGATATTATTCTTACTTACGAAGTTATGAACACGAACTTTCAATCTGTCGATATCAATACTGATATTAACAAAGTGATGGAGATTTTTGAAAGGAAGCTGATTTGGAATTTGGCCGTTACTAACAATGGAGAGTATGTTGGATTCATTTCTAAATCCAACATCTTTAATAAATTTATTTCTGTCTGGGCGGACGAGCACAGAGAAGAGATTTAATTGAGATGCTTACTTTACAAGCTGTATTACTTCAGTTCCGGCTAACAAGAAAGCTCCAACACCATACACCTCCGTCATATCGTAAGTTACCTTTTTCGGTGAAGCGCCAATCGGTTGAACCCAGCCAAGTTTTCCATCGGGATGAACACAATCAACAATTGCTTGCCAGCCTTTTGTAACTGCGGGCAAAAATTTTCCCGAATCAAGATATCCGTTGTTGATTCCCCAAGCCATTGCGTAAATGTAAAAACTGCTCGCGCTTGTTTCCGGTGTTGGGTAACTATCCGGATCCAGTAAACTTGCATGCCAATTTCCTTTACCATCTTGAAGTGTTAAAAGTTTTTCGCACATTTGTTTGAAAATTGTTTCAAAGTAACTTCTGCTTGGATAGTCCTTTGGTAATTCTTTTAAGATGATGGCCAAGCCGGCAACAACCCAGCCGTTGCCTCTTCCCCAAAATACTTTTTTACCGTTAGCTTCTTTTTGCTCGAAGAATGTATCGTCGCGAAAGTACAGATGCTCATCTTTATCATATAAGTATTCTGTGGTAAATCTAAATTCGCTTTCCATAAAATCTAAATATTTTTTCTTGCCGGTGATAGAAGCCAGTTTTGCCCAAACAGTAGGGCCCATAAAAATTGCATCGCACCAGCTCCATCTATCAGTACATCTGGTTACGGAATCACTTTGGAATTTTAGTGATATTTGCGAAGGATTACCGATTAGCCAATCAAAATGGTTCTTAAGCGAATTAATCATTTTGTTATCGCCATACTTGCGAAACAACTCAATATACATTTGACCAACGCAATGATCATCGGCATGATAAGTTCTGTTGCCTAACCTCCACCTTGTTTTGTTGCCAATATCAATTAAACAGTTAAAATATTTTTCTTCGCCCGAGATTTTTGCCCATTCAACCATTCCGGCAAATAAAGCGCCGTTAGTCCAGTCGGTTAAATCATAGCGCAAAGTTTCTTGCAATTGCCAATCGGCAACACTTTTCATGACATTACGAACAGCATCTTCAGTGAATTTATTTGATGGCTTTAGATTCTGTTTGTCGGTTTTAATTCCGGTAGAAAAATTTGTGTAGTGTTCATAATCGCCATGCATCCACATAACTCTTGGAAAAATATTCTCGGGCGCAAAGCGTACTACATACGGACGCACATTATCTTTCAATGAATTATTTGTTAGCTGGATACTGCTCCATGTTTTTCCAAAATCATTTGTTGTGTACTTAAAAATTTCAAAAACGTCTTTCCCCGGTTTGGATAAATATAAATTTGCCGGATTCTGATGATCCAAATAAATCCCGCCGGAATAATGAGGCTCCGGTTCACGCTGCTCTTTGGTTAACTTTAATCTTGGAAAACTCTTTCCAGCATTTGAAATAAAATAGTTATCCCATGATTTGCCATTGAAGCGGGCATAAAAATATTTATGTAGTGTTTCCTCCGGTAGAAGGGTATAAGCAAGAACCGGATTTCCATTACTTTCAAATGCAACATCCCAAATCCATGCGCGCACACCATTTCCAGTCGCAGAATAGTTTTGCTGAGCATTGTAAACAATATCCGTCAGTTCATGTTTAATTGGTAAACGTTGCATTTCTCCTATTTGAGTTCCATCAGCTTTGAAGAACTTTCCTTTTTTGTATTTCATATAATAGATACTGTTAAGCGGTTCGTTTCGCGGGTGTCCTTCTGTAAAAGCAAAATGAATTTCATCGATTCCGTTAGAAGCAACTTTCATATATGGTCTTATTAAGTCAATGTTTTCCGACTGAACTAAAGTTTCCGCATTTGCCCAAGTCTTTCCAAAATCATCTGTGAATGAGAATGTTGGCTTATAATTTCCACCGCGCCAAAACAGATAGATTCTATTGTTTTCCGCAGAAAGCATAACTGGATTGGTGTAACAAAAACTACTTGTACCAATTGTGTTAGTGGTAATGGCTTCCGCATCTCCCCACTCAGTTATGTCTTCCGGGTTTTGGGTTGTTAAGTGGAAAATTTTATTTCCGGGTGTACTATGAGAAGAGTAGAAAATCATCAAACGTTTATCCGGAAGAATTAAGAAAGAAGGATTTGCATGATCATCTTTATTAAAATTTGTGTGAAGTACTTTCTCCAATGTTTTTCCAGTCACAATATTCATCGAAGAAACAACAATATTTCCGCTTTTTGAAACCCATCCGGTTATTATTTGTTTTTGATTCCCTTGAACATAAACTGAACGAGGATCGGAAAACCAGCACCAAGCGCCATCTTCAGTTAGGGTTTGATAATGGCGTGAAGTTAAAAGCGAATCTTGAGCCGAAAGTTGAACAGCTTGCAACATGAAAAAACTAAATAACCAAAATGATGAACTAATAGACTTCATTTAATCTCTCCATAAATTCTGCAACAAAATAAAATCTCTTTCGGAACATAAATAATTCGACTTACTATTTCTTTCGGAAACTTCGTTTTGTAATGTTGGATGCAAGATTAAATAATGTTTCTCAATAATTCGGAATTAATAATGTGAAAGACTTGTGGGTTTATTATAACGGAAATATCATTCCATTGGAAGAAGTAAAAATCTCCCCATTCGATCGTGGATATCAATTTGGTGACGGCGTATATGAAGTAATAAGATTCTACCCGTCAAAATTATTCTTGCCGGAATTACATGTTGAAAGACTGCGAAGCAGTCTTGATAAAATGCAGATCAAATTTTTCCATCTGGATTTTATTGTACCTACAATTATGGAATTGCTAAGCAAGAATAATCAATTAGATAAACCATCAATTGCTTATTTACAGATCACACGGGGAATCCAGATCCCAAGAAAACATGATTATGCAGATGAATTGATTCCATCAGTGTTTATGTACACCGCTGAATTCCCGGTAAAATTTCAGAAGCAAGTTGACGGAGTAAAAGTATGTTTAGATGAAGATATTCGCTGGCATCAATGCGATATAAAATCTATATCGTTAATTCCAAATGCTGCATCAAGCCAGCGGGCAAAAGAGCTTGGCTGTGAAGAAACCATCTGGCATCGCGAAGGAAAAATTACAGAAGGAACACACAGCAATATTGGTTTTGTGAAAAATGGAAATGTGGTTACTCCGCCGCTAAGCAAATATATCCTTCCGGGCATCACGCGTCGAACGGCTTTGATGATTTGTTATGAACTTGGAATTAGAGTTGAAGAGAGAGAAGTTGATGTTAGCGAGATAGCCGAATTTGACGAGGCATTTCTTCTTTCGACAACAGCAGAGGTAATGCCAATTGTAGAGTTCGAAAACAAAAAGTTAAATAACGGAATTCCCGGACCGGTAACTCGTGCATTGCAAGAAGCGTTTCAAAAATTAATTACCGGATGAACTTTCTTCTGATGCGTTCTGCCGAATTATTCCGCATCTGAACTAATATAAGTTTGTTAACTAAATATTTCTGAGCATTATACTATGTCTATTGTGCGAGTTAAAAAATTAAGATGATTCAAACCCGGCAAGGTTTTCTAATTAAATACTATAAAAGCAGTCGGCACAAAATATATCTAATCGGTTTGCTGGCAGTTTTTCTTTTAGTTGTTGCTCTCGCAATCGCATTTCAACATTATTATATAATAGATGTAGAATCAGTTCCTCGCTTTTCTTTGTCGTGGCATATCCCTTTCAATATTTTTTATTTTTTGATGTGGCTCGCATTTCTCCCGGCAATTCAGTGGTGCGATACTACTCTGCGGAATAAGAACCCGCAAATTTTTAACAAGCTTGTATTCTATATTCTATTGCCCATTGCCTTAGTTTTTGTTCATCAACTAATCGCAACACTAGTTATTAATGCTGTTTTGAATTACATGGATTTTTCATCGCTTATTTATCAAAGAATGCTGCGGAATCCATGGATCTGGGAAGACTTTGTAATCTATTTCTTAATTATAGCTGTGATAAGTCTTGAAGATTATCAAACGAAAACCGATAACCATTTGCTTAAAGCCTCGCAGTTGCAATCTCAGTTAACACAAACTCAATTGAGAACTCTTAAGAGCCAGCTCCATCCTCATTTTCTGTTCAATACATTGAATACACTTTCGACATTGATTTTGAAGCAAGATAATTCTGAAGCAGAAAGAATGCTAAGATTATTAGAGAAGTTTTTACAAACAACGTTGAACGAAGAAGAAAAATCGGAAGTAAGCTTAAATGAAGAGCTGAAGTTTATTCGACATTATTTGGAAATTGAAAAGGTACGCTTTAAGGATAAGCTGATTGTAGAAGAAGATATCTGTTCGGATACGCTGAACGCGAAAGTGCCGGTTTTTGTGCTTCAACCGCTGGTTGAAAATTCAATTCATCATGCAATTGCAACAAAGACCACCGATGGAATTCTTAGAATTATTTCGCGAAGCGAAAATGCTAATCTGGTTTTGGTTGTTGAAGACAACGGACCGGGGATGGTTGAGCCGAAAAAGAAAAAAACAAAAGAAGGAGTTGGCCTAAAAATTACAAAAGAAAGACTGCTTCAACTTTACGGAGAAAAACAAGAGTTGCTACTGTCCAAATCCGATCTTGGCGGATTGCGCGTTACAATTCAAATTCCTTATATGGAAATTGGTAAGCAAAATGAAAAAGATTAGAAGAATATTCTCAGACACAGATGCTAATTTGGTTGTGCCGATGTTACTCGTTCTTACACTCGCTGCCTTTGTAAACTCATCACAGTATTTCTTTTTCTTGTTTCAAGATGATAAAAATTTTGCTAATTATGTTTTAATTATTCTTAGCAAGCTCATTTACTTTTATTACTTCCCTTTCCTAGCCGTTCTACTGTATTTGATTAATCTGCGTGTTAAACTGGAAAAGGAGAAAATCTTAATCGGGATTTCCACTCATATCTCATTATTGATTGCCTCCTTCTTTGTTCATCAGTCGATAACATACCTTGTTGACAAACTCATACTAAGTAAAAGTTATGAACTGACTTACGAAAACGCGTTATTCAACAATCCTTTGGCTTGGATTGATATTGTTGCTTACATATTGCTTCTGGCCGGAATCGTTTTACTGGATTCCAAGCGTATAAGTCGGGAAAATGAAATTAAATGTGCACAGCTTGAAGTTTTGTTAGTAAAATCGAAACTTCAAGAGTTGCGAACAAAAATTCATCCTAGGTTTTTATTTAAAACACTGGCTTCAATAAAAACTCTGATTGGCAAAAATCAAAATCGTGAAGCAAACAATATTTTAACTATGCTTAGCGAGTTTCTTCGAACAACAGTTTATGGAAGCTATAAGGAGGAAGTTGAACTGGAACAAGAACTGCAGTTCCTAAAACTCTACCTTAATATAGAAAAAGCAGCTTTTGGCGAAGCGATTATTTATAAAGAAAATATTTTCGAAGAATCTAGAAACGCTCTCGTCCCTAGTTTCATTATTCAGCCGATAGTTGAATCATTGTTATACGAAATAGACAATGAAGCGAACATCATTTTTTCTCTGAACCTTGAAACTGATATTTTGAATTCTGATCTTAGAATTAAAATGGAGACAAAGTTCGGAAGTAAAAATCGTTATGACGGAAGTTTGATTAAAGAACTTAGCGCGGTAAAGGTTGTTCGGGAAAGACTAACACAAATGTATGCGGAGAATTATGTGTTTGAAATTGCACCTCTCGGCGACAATAGTTTTGAAATACTAATCTCAATACCTTTCAAAGAGAGTTATGATGAATCGATTTCCGAACTTTTTGATGGAGAATTAAATTGACTGCACGTGTTTTAATTGTTGACGATGAGCCGCACGCAAGAGAAGGAATTCGAATTAGGCTCGAAGATTTTCAAGATATACAAGTTATTGGAGAATGCTCATCCGGTAAGGAAGCAGTTGAAGCAATTGGCAGACTTAAGCCGGATATAGTTTTCCTCGATATACAGATGCCGGAGATGAACGGATTTGAAGTTCTTCAAAACCTAGCTCCCGATAGTATGCCGGTAGTAATATTTGTAACCGCGTTTGATGAATATGCGTTAAAAGCGTTTGAGCATCACGCGCTTGATTACCTTCTTAAACCGGTTAATGAAGAGCGCTTCAAAGAAACTTTGAAATATGCGCTAACTGAAGTTACTCACAGAAGTCTGGAAGTTTATTCTAACAAACTTAAATCGGTTGTAAATGAGTATCTCAAAGTGCTGGATAAAGAACATGATGTTCCGCAAGTTGATTATGTGAGCAGCAAAAACGTTCTTTCCCGCTTGATGATTAAAACGAAAGACCAGATTTCCATAATCTCTGTTGAAGAAATTGATTGGGTAGAAAGCGCAGGTGATTACGTTTACATTCATTCCGATAGAAAAAAATATTTGATTAGAGAAACACTAACTGCGCTTGAACAGAAGATGAACCCCAATAAATTTGTCCGGATTCACCGCTCTTCAATTGTAAATATCGACAAAATAAAAAGCATGCGCCAAAACGAGCATGGCGATTTTGATGTATTCCTAAACGATGGAACAAAGTTGAAGCTAAGCCGCACTTATCGCACAAATTTCCAAAATGCGATTGGTGGGCAGCTTTAATCTCTGAGAGTAAATTCCCAGCTACACTACCTCGTAGCTACAAAGAGATTTATTGCAATCCGGCTTATCGTAAAAATTTTGCCACTCACCGATTCATTCCCCGAATTATCTCATTCCAATTTATTCACAAATACTTTTCCAATAGTTTGCCGATAAAGTTAACGATTAAGTTGAATTCATTAAAAGGAGAAGAAAATGAGTAGATACTTTACACTAGTCATTGCATTATTCTTTCTATCGGTTCTAACAGTAGAAAGCATTGCGCAACAAGCTTCGGCAACGTGGCCGCTCACAAATCCCGGGACCGGCGGCAGTGGATTTGTGCCCAGTGTATCCGGGGCTTTAACAGCCGAAAATGAGTTGTTTAAAGGAACTGAGATAAATGGTTATACCGGTACAAATAGTAGTCAACGTATTAGAATGAAAGGTACAAATAATAGCTGGGCAGCAAATCTTAAAAATCAGATTGATACGGTTTACGTTCAATTTGCCATTTCACCAAAAGCAGGAACAAACTTTACAGTAAATAATATTTCACTTTCGATTGGTGCAGCAAGTACTACAACAATGAAAGCGAACATCTGGTATTCAACAGATCCGGCTTTCAAGAATCCGGTTCAGGTAACTTACAACACTGGAAACGCAAGTAATTTTCTTTTATCGAATGCGCTGACAGCTGCTACTGCAACACCAAATGTTTCAGTTCTTAATGGCGGAACATTTTTCTTAAGAGTTTATCCATGGCATGAAGCCGCAACAGTAGCAACCGGTAAATATATGGTTATTCAAAACATAGAAATAAAAGGCATGGTTGAAGCGTTGCCTGCGCCGATGGCGGCATTATGGCCATACGAGACTAATGATAAAGTGATTTTAAAAGGAGCGATTAACGGTCAACAGTCATATAACAAAACAATGAAATTTTATGGCACTACTACATTACCAACTGTAGATGGAGTGAATTTAAAAGTTGGCGCTGTACAAACAGTTTCTCAAACATGGAAAGCCGAACCCAAACCAACCGATTCTCTTTTCTTTCAATATGAAGTTGAACCGAAAACCGGCGGAACAATGGTTGTTAATTCTGTTTCGATGTATTTAGGCGGATGGTTTACTACTAATATGCGTGCGGCAATTTATTATTCTAAAGACGCAGCCTTTGCAACAAAAACTCTATTGCTTGCCGATACTGCTTTGGCTGGAAGCAAACTGCAAAAATTCAAAATGAGTTTGAATACTGTAGTCAATTCCGGTGAAAAGTTTTATGTGAGAGTTTATCCTCATAACAAAGCTGCTGAAGGATGGGCTAAATTAGTCGCAGTTGATAGTGTATTAATTTCAGGTACGGTTGCAGGTGTTTCTGCCGATCCGCCAACCGTTACTTCTATTGAACCAACTTATATTTCAACAACATATCTAACTACCGGCGGAAACGTTGCAACAGATGGCGGAGCGGATGTTACAGCTCGAGGTGTGTGCTGGAATACTACCGGTAATCCAACAACTGCTAATAGTAAAACTTCCGACGGCGTTGGAGTTGGTTCATTTACTTCCAAACCAACAGGACTTACACCAAAAACAAAATATTATGTTAGAGCTTATGCAACAAATTCTTCCGGTACATCTTACGGCGCTGAATATACTATAACAACTCTGGAAAAAGTTTCCGTACCAACCGTAACAACAACTCCGGTTTCAAATATTTTAGTAACAACAGTTA
>CAZEDR010000125.1:0-9226 GCA_964510975.1 uncultured Melioribacter sp.
GGGCGAACCGCTTGATAAAGATATTTATGATATGTCTCCGGAAGAATTGAAAGATGTTCCTTCAACTCCGGAATCTCTTGGCCACGCATTAAAAGCTTTGGCTGATGATCATGAATTCTTATTAAAAGGCGGAGTATTTACAGAAGATGTTATTAACACTTGGATAAATTACAAAACTGTTAAGGAAATTAAACCGGCAGCATTGCGCCCAACTCCGTTTGAGTTTGAGCAGTATTTTGATGTGTAAGAAGCAGTAATTAGTAAAGAGTATTTAGTAGTTAGATTTAGATAAAGAAAAGGCGAGTGTTGAGCTCGCCTTTTTTACGCAACAATAATTTCTTGCGTTCTGTATTCTCTAGGGAATTGGCTTTTCAAGCCTTCTTTGGAAGCTACTGCGGTTCCAATTACATCTCCCCGGTATTTAACAATCATTTGTCCGGCTACACCAAAATCCCGCTTAATTGTTCCGCCGCTAAGGTAAATTTCTATATCACGTTTTTCCGTAAGCTCAATTATGTTTTGCGTAATTTTATCTGCAAATATTTGGGCGGCTAGAGTATGAAGCTGTATATATCCGCGCTTTTCAATTGAACCAAGTTTTGAGCCGATGCGCACAAATGAATCAAGATTGTGAGAGTTCCAGGCTGCATCAACAAAATAAATATCCTTGCTGCGAAGAAGATATTTATAACGATTCAAAACATCCCAGCTAACGCCAAAGTAGTCAGAGAAAACTTCCAACTGCTGTTTTATTTTTGTGCTGCCGGCATTAACTAGTTGAGTTTCGTTTGTGAATCTGCTTCCTTCTTTAATCCGTTCGGTTTCTTCAGTCTTTCTTAGTTTAGCAACAAAGAATCCTTCGGAATTTATTTCCCAGGGCACAATTCTATGTGCAAGTGGAACCAAATGATGAAGGATAATATTTTGGACTGAGTCCATCGCTGCACGGCTTTTTACCGGAAGAGTCACTTCAATAAGTTCAACCGGATACTTTTGCAAAATTCTATTTAACATGAGTTCGTTTTCTTCAACCGAAAGAGTACACGTTGAGTAGACAATTTCTCCACCCTCTTTGCAAGATTTGATTGCTGCAACCAGCAACTTCATCTGCATTTCTGTAAACATTACAAGCTTGTTTTCGTTCCACCAGTTGCTAACTTCACCTTTCTTCTGCGTTATGCCAAGCGCACTGCATGGCGCGTCAACCAAAACTTTATCAAAGTAATTTTGATAAACCGTACTGAGCAGTTCACCGCGCCCATGTAAAATTCCGGTGTTAGCTAAATTCATTTTGTCAACGTTGAACACCAAACTTTTAAGCCGTTCGGTTGAAACTTCATTAGCAATCAATGTTCCGGTGTTACACATCATTTCCGCAAGCTGAGTGGTTTTGGAGCCGGGAGCCGCGCAAAGATCTAAAACGCGATCTGATGAAGAAGGATTTAGAACAATGGGGGGAATCATTGAGGACAAGCTTTGTATATAGTATTTACCAAGAATGAACTCTAAAGTTTTCCCGGTAACATTCGCACCTTCAATAACTCGATATGCATTAGGAACACGTTCAACCTTTTCTAAAGCAATTCCGTAGTTGGTCAGTCGATCAATTAATTCTTTCTCATTAGCGTAGCGTGAAAAGCGTAGATAAGGTTTGTACTCGCTATCATAATATTCTTGATACTGACGGAGGTATTCTTCTCCGAAGTATTTAAGAATGTAACCGGAAATGTTTTCGCTTAATTCAATCAAATTAGTGTCGGATTAATTCCAGTGAGTTAAAAACTTGAAGTGAGATTCTGTTAAATCCCTTTGATGTTGGCCATAGTTTTTTAAAATCAGTTCCCATTTCTTTGAGGAATACATCGAGATGTTTTTCGTAGTCACGTACAATTTCATAAATGCGAAGATCGTTGGTCGGTATTTTCAATTCCTTCGGTCTGGAACGATTGGCATAAACAACATACTTAGCTTTGAAATGCTCATCGGTTGAATAAACCGTTTCTCCACCCTCATCAATAATTTGATATGTGTTGAAAAGAGGAGGAGGAAATATCAAAAGTTTAGTCGGAAGATTCAGTAAAGTACATTCTTCGTTTTTCAAAAAATCATCCGGAAACTTTTTCAGTTCGATTCTAATTTTTTCAATCCACTTTAATACAAAATCTTTTTCGGTCATTTATTATTCCAACGAAGAAAAATTAAAAATCATCTTACTGATTTAAAATTTATATCAACATCTTCCGGTTTATCAATCCAATCCGCCACAAAAACATTGGTGTCTCTAGTTAGTTTTCTATCCACTTGTCTATTTGAACAGAAAGCAATTTTCTTTCCATCGTAAGAAAACATCGGGAATGCATCGAACAAGCCGGAGTTGGTAATTTGCTCTAATCCGCTTCCATCAATGTTTATCATAAATACATCAAACTTTCTACCGCCCTCTTTCTGAGAATGATGATTAGAACAAAATAGTATTTTCTTACCATTAGGATGAAAGAAAGGCGCCCAATTGGCACCGGCTAAATTTGTTACTTGCCTTACATTCTTGCCATCAATATCAGCGACAAAAATATTCAGTTCTTTTGGCTCAACGTAACCGTCGGCTAAAAGTCTTTTATATGTCTCGGCTTCTTCACCTTTTGGTCTGCTTGCCCGCCAAACAATATGCTTTGAATCTCTTGAGAAAAACGCACCGCCATCATAACCAAGTGTGTTTGTAAGTTGTAGATATTTTTTAGTCTTTATTTCGTAACGCCAAAGTTCTAGATCACCGCTTCGAGTAGAAGTAAAGATTATATACTTGCCGTCTGGAGAAGCGGTAGCTTCGGCATCGTAGCCCTTGCCGCCAATTAACAATTTGATATCGGCGCCTTCCGAGTTCGATGTGAAAATATCGTATGTATCAAATAAAGGCCAAACATATCTGCCGCCGGCAAACATTTTACTTTCCGGGCAGCTTTCGCCACCTTCATGTGTTGAGGCAAAAACAATACTGCCGTCTTTCAAGAAATAACTGCAAGTAGTTCTTCCTTTTCCGGTTGAAAGCAGTTGATATTGACTTCCATTTGTTAAAGGAGATCCATCAACATTCATTTTGAAAATTTGATCGCAGCCTTGTTTACTTAATTCTTTCCAATCGCTTTGAAAGATTAGCTGTTTATTATCAAAGCTCCAGTAAGCTTCTGCATTATTTCCGCCAAAGGTTAGCTGACGGATATTCCGTAAATGCTTTTCTCCATCATACCTAAGTGTATCGTTAGAAGGACTGTAATTACTTTTTCTAACTTTACCGCTGAAAGCAACTAGAAAAGGAAGCAAAACTATAAGTACAATAAATGGACTTATTTTGAAACGAAATTTCATGTGTAATACTTTCTAACTTTTTATTGAATTTTAATTGTTTTTTTTTCTTTAATACTAAGTACATAAACACCTAAAACAATCAATGGAATACTTAGCAGTTGCCCCATATTCAAGAATAAGTTTTCCTCGAACGAACTCTGGTTTTCCTTAAAAAACTCTATAAAGAAGCGAAATCCAAATACTAGAATTAAAAAAATGCCGAAAAGCTTACCTTCTTTAATCTTTCCGCCGGATCTCAAATACATTATTAGCAATAAAAAGAAAATCAATAAATAAGCTATGGCCTCATAAATCTGTGTAGGATGACGCGGCTGTGGCTGTACTTCAAAACGAGAAAAAACAAATGCCCATGGAACATCTGTTGCTTTACCAACAATTTCCGAGTTAAATAGGTTTCCCATCCTAATAAAAAAACCGGAAAGTGCTGCTGTAATTACTACTCTATCCATTACCCAAATAAAAGTATATCCTTTGTGGGCTTTGATATATAAATAAAGAGCTCCTATTATACCAACAGCGGCACCATGGCTCGCAAGTCCACCTTTCCACACCATCAAAATTTCCAACGGATGAGAAAGATAATATTCCGGACTGTAGAACAAGCAATGTCCAAGTCTAGCGCCTCCCACAGTTCCAATTACCATGTACCAGACTAAATCGTTTAAATCATTTTCAGAACGTCCTTCTTTGTTGAATATCACCATCATCAACTGATATCCAACAATAAAAGATGCTGCGAATAGAAGACCGTACCAACGTATTGTTATTGGTCCTATAGAAAAAATATCCGGACTAACATCCCAATAAATCACATTCCCTCTTAGTGATAAATAGAAAATAAGCTTAGCTAAACATGGCAAGTAAGCCTTCTTGCTTGTCAAATTTACGCATTAGCACCCCAATAATACAATTAATTACTTAAATCCGAGATTGAAACATTCAAGAAGAGGTCGTCTCAAAAGTAATATTTTACCATAAAATAGCCCGCGGATGACGCAGATTCAACTGATACTTCGATAAAATCAGTACAGGTTTCGCGGATTACTATATTGAATAATTCCTTTTGATACAGCTTTTTCTTTATAGTAAATTCTAAGTGAACGACCACTATGAAGCCCGCACCGCTGACAATTGCTAAGATTCGGAAGATTATAAAAGAAGCGGGTGACTAAGTTCGTTAGTGGCGGCTTAGTCGAAAAGCGGCACCCGCTTAATCAGTCGGTAATAATTTCTTTTAATATTTCTTTTTAGTAAAAACAACTTCTAATACTACTTCGTAATCCTTTTGATTTGATGGATATCTCATCTGTAGAATCATTTTTCCATTCTCTATCAGTTGAAATGTTTGAACGAGTAAACTGTTGTGCCAATTTAAGCAAAGAGTGTTCTCATTTAGAAAATTACAAGTTGCTTCCATAAATTCGCCGGAATCTTCGAACCACCAATATTTATAAATATTGCTTCTTTTGTCCCAGACAAATATTGCGTGGGCAGCTCCTTCACCTTTCGATAGCTTTGCTGAATAATCAAAAGTGACATATTGATTATTTAGAATACGCTTGAATTCTCCTTCGCCTACTCCGCTATCGTACTCACTAAACTGACTCTTAGGCACTTTGTATTCTAACTCCCAAGCGCCAAGTAAAAAAGTAAACTTATCCATTGGGTTTGATTCTTCACTCATAATTTCCATCCACTTTATTAAAACTAAATAACAGCAAATGCTAATTGGAAAGTGACTCTGTTTTAATTTACCTGCTTGTGTTTATTTCTCTAATACTCATTTATTTCTTGAAATGTCGCTCTTTCCATTTTAATATTCAACTTAGACATAAATGCCGATGGATTAAAGTTGATTCGGCTATATTCATTCTGTACCAGTTCTTTTGCTTTTTTTAATGATAATTCATCTTCCCATTCTGCTATTGTAATAATCAAAATGTTTCCAAGCTCATCAAAGCTTTTATATACCTTATCTTGAATAAACCCGGAAATTTTCTTTATGAATTGTCTATTATAATTCATTCTTTCAGAAAATTCTTCAAAGGAAGATTCCGGAATAATAAATTTATCTATGAATATTTGATGCATTTAAAAACCTTTCTATTTGTTGATACTTGCCAAATATTGTTTTTACTTGTACTGTGTGCCGTAGCCAATAGCCACGACTAATCTTTATGGATCTAGACTCTTAGCGAGCCGCGAAATCCTCGAGCGGCATAGTAAGATTCCGCCCCGTTGTGATAAGTGAAAACATTGCCGTAGCGGCGATCGCAAAAGATGGCGCCGCCGAGTTTCCTAATATCAGTAGGTGTTTTCACCCAGCTCGAAGTTTTCGTATCAAACGCGCCAAACTTCTGTAACTCCCGGTATTGTTCTTCAGTTAATAGCTCTATGCCCATAACCGCCGCCATATCAGTAACGTTATTTTTTGGTTTATTTTCTTTTCTTGAATCCAGCGCTTCACGGTCGTAACAAAGACTTCTGCGACCGTTGGGGCTTTCCACTGAGCAATCATAAAAAATATATTCGCCGGTTTTTCCTGCCTTGCCGGCAGGCAGGTTATCATAACCAACAACATCCGGTTCACCGCCGGTTCCTTCCATTTCATTTAACGTCCACAGTTTTTGTGTATTGGCTTCCAGCTTTGCTTCTACCTTAGCCCATTCGTGACCTTTATGACGGTTCATGTTTTTCTCGAAACGGGTTTTCAATGTTCTGAGCAGTTCCTCACTTTGTTTTTGCGACAACTCTTTTTTTGTTGCAGAACCTTGCATATAGGTTACCTTTCTTTGCTGTTTATGTTGTTCCTCCACCTATAAACTATCACTTGGGTTCCCATAGTTCAATTTTGTTGCCTTCTGCGTCCATTATATGTACAAATTTTCCAAAGTCGTAAGTTGCAATGCTGTCAAGTATGGTTACTCCGTTTTCTCTGAGTTTGCTTACAAGACCTTCAATATTCTGAACCTGGTAATTGATCATAAAATCTTTTTTGGATGGGGAAAAATATTCATCTCCTTTTTTGAAGGGTTTCCATTGAAGAGAATTTATTTCGTCGGGTTTGTTAATGTTTCTGGATTCAAAACTTGATGAACCCCATGCATTGATTTCAATCCCTAAGTTTTTGGTATACCATTCTTTCGTTTCCTTCGGATTGTCTGAATAAAAGAAAATGCCGCCAATGCCGGTAACTTTTGGTATTGTGTCATTCATAATTATTCCCTTCTGTTTATATGTGTTAATAGTGTTGTTTGTTTTATCGCTTGTGCTGCAGCTTAACATTAGTAATGATAAGAGTGCTATTACCATAACTTTTTTCATTTTGTTTTCCTTTCAATACTATATCAATAAATTAATATAAGCGTTGCGCCTAACACGCCGCCAATTAATTTACCCCATACTATTTGCGGAGAGAAATCCGACTAGAAGTTGTCACGGATCTTTCCGCGACATAATTTCTTTTTTGTCATGGTGGGCCATGACGACCGGAGAAGCAGGCATTTATAATATTTTCTTCAGATAAACCATGTCAATAAGTTGTATTCCGTCTTCAAACATTGAGTGGTCATAATTATCGGTAAAAAAATTCTTGATAAAATGAGATTTTTCAAATCCGCAACTTTCATAAAATGACAATATTTTCGGAGTTTCACCTGTTCCGACAAGAATTGATTTATAGTTGTTTTTGTAATAATCTGAGACAAACTTTATTAGAGCCTTAGCATATCCTTTACCTTGATATTTTTTATATGTTGCTATGTTTTTCAATTCGCAGGTTTCTTTGTCTATCGCTACAACGACACAAACAGTCTTCAAGTCATCATCATATAGTGCAAACATATCGCCACTTTCCAAATATCTGTCAATCATATCCTCTTGCTCGTCAGCTAATAGCAATAAATCAAGGTATTGCTTCTTGTTATTGGTAATTTTTTCTATTCTCACTATTTTCTCATTTTTTCAATAATACTCGTTAAAAACATTTGAGCAAACTGCTTATATCGCCCAAGTGTGTTGTTGTCAACTTGCTGCTAACGGCGTTGCTTTAAGCCGCCGCCCATTACAGCAATGACGAAACGAAGAACCAATGCCAATATTTTTTTACTAATTTATTTATTAGAACAAACTTTATTTCTACGCTTACTTTGCTTACCTAACCCAATAACTTTTCCAATGCCGCTCTGAAAAAAAAGCGATCGGGTGCAAGAGCGGGTTAAGTGCGATTTTACATATTGTTTGTATGTGCGACTCTATCTTTACTTCTATACTTAAATAGAAAACACCCAATTGAAACAACCAAAAAAATAGTTAATAATATTGAATCTTCTGGTCCAAATTTAGAACCCATGATTAGATTTTCTCTATTATAATTGAGCTTGAATATAGGATTAGTCCATCTATCATCACTATTCGGATAATTGAAAAACCATAAGAAATAATTCCATCCAAAATGAATCCCTAAAGGAGCCCAAAGATTATTGTAGTAGATACAAATTATAGATAATACAATTCCGGCTAGAAATATATTAGCAAAAGCCAAGAATGAAGCATCAGGTCTTAAATAATGAGCTGCACTGAAAAGCAATGAACTCAATATGACAGAGGTAACTTTATTGAAATGTACTTCAAATGTTTTTAGAACATATCCGCGAAAAACAATTTCTTCGAATGCTACTGTAGCAAGTACACCGAAGATAATAATTATGACATATAACATTACATCAGATAAAGAATTATAGTTGATCATCAATTCAGAATTACCAAGAATCAGATTAACTAGAGTAAATACAATTATGATAATTAAAGATATCGTAATACCGGAAAAATAATATTTTACAGATTTAGAAGAAGTAATTCGAAGATATGACCAATGTTTTTTATCAAAATATTTCAGAAACACAAAAGTAATTATTATTGCTACAATTAATATTGAAATACTAGACGCTAGGAACCATGGTTCATTTAATCCACGTCCGTTATATTGTGACCAATATCTAACCGAAATCGCTGAAAGGGGAATAAATACTAATTTCTGCAACAGTAAATTTGCAAGAATAAATGAAATTACTTTAACAACACTTAATGATCGAGCTTTGAAATTATTATTCATTTGTAAACTCTATTATTTAGATTAGCACCTAACCATTAATTATGCGGCGAGCAGATAATTTGTCTTGTAATCATATCCACCCGCTTTTTTTTTCGCGTGATATTCCGCCAGAAAGCGACGGATAAGCATTCACATCTATTTTCGCTTTTTATTCTAAAGATGATCTATATGCAGTTACTGGTTAATCTATCAGAAAGTAATGACGAATAAATCTACTTCTCTTTTTTTATCACTCTTCGTTCTACACTCTACGTTCTTCGTTCATTTGCGGTTACTTCGTAATTCATAAATCGTAATTCGTACTCCCTTCAGCTCTTCACAAGTTTAGTATGGAACTCCATTTCTAAATTCAACATAGCTTTGTGAAGAAAAAGAAGCAAGACTAAAACGAGACAAACTCAAAATTCAAAGCTCAAAATCCAAAAGACGAAGCAAACTCAAAATTCTAAATCCAAAATCCAACTAATCCGGCATCAAGAATCTAGTAACCAGTATCTAGTTGCCAGCAACAAGTATCCAGAATCCTTTCAAATCCCAATTCCTAAATCCAAAATTATTTACCGCTTTTTGAACTTCGCATTCCCAGAGCCCGTTATCTATGAGAACCTATCTTAAAGTATTGAAGGATAGAATTCATCTAACATTATTGTTAAATTTATAGCGACAAATGAAATCACTAATTGTCATTACAAGTCAAGCAAATCTTATTTACCGCAGTAATGGCATTTCCCGCAAAGAATAGAAACAGAG
>CAZEDR010000126.1:0-6824 GCA_964510975.1 uncultured Melioribacter sp.
CTGTAAGCTCCGGGCTGATTAGCAATGAATTCTGCATCAAATCCATCAATAGTGCTTAAAACTTCTCCATTACAAATAAACTTTATTGTTGCAGAAATATTAGGCAAAATGACCCGGAGTTTTATGTTTTTAACCGAAGGAATCGATTCCCCCATTTGATGGATGCGTTCACCATCCTCTGCAAAAAACCTAAATCCCTTAGCATCTCCATGATAGTAGTTGGAGAAGAAACATCTTCCCTCTTTAAGAGCTTTATAAATCTGATGTTTTCCATGAGTAACATCCCGCTCGTCCTTAGAAGGATTCAGCCGTTCTTCAGTAATAACATGAGTTCGAACTGATTTAAATAAAACTTTGTATGGAAAAACTTCCATTTCGAAAAAGCCCAGCAAGTTTACTTTATGAGCATGAGCATCAACTCCACCAATACCAACTACTCTTCTTTCAAGATTCAGTTTATCCCACATTTCAAGAGTTTCAGCTGTAGGACCAACAATTGATCGCAACGGGTGAATTATGTAATTGTACTTGTTCTGATCCGTAAGCCCTTCCATCCACTCAGACATGTGATTCCAAATTTCAATTCCGGTAAAATCTTTTGTTTCCCATTCAGTCCAAGGATAAGGGGGATGCTGGGTCATAGAACTTCTTTTTTCGAAAGGATGCGCTACAAAACTAATTCCACCAAGTTCTTTAACTTTTAGCGTATACTCTTTTGCCGGAATTCTTGTTGTAATTGTCTCGGAAATTCCTAAAGCAAGCAAATGATTCTGATTCATTTTGTCATTTATCTCACATCCCACTAGTAACAAAGTATCATCATACCAGCGTTCGCAACCTTCCTTAAGCGCTCTCAGTGTATTATGATCTGTAAGTATTAGGTAGTCCAATCCGCATTCTTTGCCGAATCCGGCAATATCAGCAACTTCTCCGGAGCCATCTGAAAAAACGGAATGAATATGTATAACACCAATGTATTCGAACATATTCTACCAATGAGATATAATGTGGAAGGTGTTGTCTCAAAAACAAAAATTGAATATTACTAACGGAACTTATTCAAAATTGTTTTTGAGACATCACAAAATTATTATGCGTTATTTACTTCGAACAAAGTAGTGTATTGTGTGGTTTGTTCTTTAATCATATCGGAGAGTTTTGTCATAAGGATATCAATTCTCTCGTCAGTGTTATCTTCAAAACTATCGTATGCTTCTTGTGTCTTAAAGATGTAAATTTCTTCAAAATTGTTTGCTTTATTTTTCTGCTCGAAAACAGAATAACTTTCCAAACCTTCTGCTTTTACCAAGTTTTTTAATTCACGCACTACATCTAAATAATCATTTCTCCGTTCCGGGTGAACGCTGTACTTGATTGAAAAAACAACTCTACTCATTTATTTCCTCTTAAATTGTTATCTCACCATTAAAAACAACTTTTACCGGACCTGTTAACGATACATCTGTAAATTTCAGTCCGTCAAATTCGAAGTCAACAATAAGTTGATCTCCGCTTTTAGCCAACAATGTTATTGGTTGTTTGGCTATTCCCATACTATATGCTACAACAGCAGAAGCTACCGATCCGGTTCCACACGAAAGTGTTTCATCTTCAACACCCCGTTCGTAGGTTCTAATCTTCAATAAGCCATTTTCATACTTAATGAAGTTAACATTAACACCATTAGGCGCAAATTCCTCGTGGTATCTTATCTTCTTACCTAATTCACAAACCGGGAAACCTTCAAGACCGGTATAGTTTGATTTAGAATCCTCTTTATTCTGAAGTACATCCTCTGCATTTATAACTATGTGAGGTGAACCGGTGTTAACGTAAGAAGCTTGTATTGACTGACCATCAACCCGAATTACAAAACCGAGTTTAACATCTTCCGGTTGCTGAAAGATAAACTTCACTAGTTCTCCATTTAGAACGGAACCCGAATAGATTTGTTCGTTAAACTCGAAATTGATATCTGAACCATCAGTCCAGCCAATTTCTGTTGAATAAAACAAAGAACATCTTGCACCATTACCACAAAGTGAACCTTCATAACCATCGGAATTGAAGTATTTCATCTGGAAAACCGATTTAACTGACGGCTCTAAAAGTAACACTCCATCAGCGCCAATACCTGTTCTTCTGTTGCAAATCCGAGCAATTTTGGAAGGTGTAAGCTCCAATTTCGGGTTTATTTTCTTATCGAAAAGGATAAAATCGTTTCCCGAGCCGCTCATTTTTGTAAAAAAATACTTCATCATTTCAGTTTCAAATTTACGGGAATAGGATTCCTTAAGCAATGAAAAAGATGCTCTGGCACGGTTTTTTGGATGAAGGCCTTGATATTTTCTCAATTTTCACGATAATTATAGACGGATAACTATTCGTATCTTCATCCGGACATTTAGGAACAAAAAAGAAAGCACTTTATATGGACGAAAAGATTCCGAAGTGGTTATTCAAAACTGCTAAAGTAGAAGTTGTTGATAAGAAAATGAAAGCATTTTTGATATTGAAGAATGTTGATCCGGAGAACTCCATACCATTATCAAAGGAATACATAAAGGATATTATCAGCACTACCGGAATCAAATTGGGAATTAAAGAAGATGTTATTGATGAAATCCTCGAAGGAAAAGTAAACGAAGATAGAGTTCTTGTTGCAGAAGGCAACTATCCCAAACCCGGTAGCGATGCAAGAATGGAGTTTTACTTCTCAACAGAAAAATCATTAAAGCCTCAGCTTCAGGAAGATGGACACATCGATTACAAAGAAGTAAATATGGTTGAGAGCGTTGCAAAGGATACACCATTAGCGAAGAAAATAATTGCTACTGTTGGAACTCCGGGCAGAGATCTTTTTGGCAGTGATATTCCAGGCCTCTTTGGCAAAGATCTTCAATTCACTGCCGGACAAGGAATTTACAGAGATCCGGAAGAGAATACATTGTTTAAGGCATCGATAGATGGAATAATTTATTATGATGCAAAATCTCATAATCTTGAAGTGCAAAAACTATTTGTGGTGCCGGAATCCGTTGATTACTCAACCGGTAATCTGCACGTTAAAAGTTCTGTCGAAATTAAGCAGCACATTAAGGCCGGCTTCTCGGTTGAAACTCCTTACAACATTGATGTTAAAGGTGGAATAGAACATGCAGTTGTAATCTGCGGTGGAACATTAACTGTAAAAGAAGGCATCAACGGAGATGGGAAAAGTTTAATAACTGTTGGTGGCGATATTCACTCCGGCTATATTTCAAATCAAGTAATAAAATGTAATGGTACTGTACATGCCTCTTTCGAGATGCGTAATTCAATAATTGAATGCGATGACGAAGTAATTGTAATAAAAAACAGTGGTGTAATAATTGGCGGGAAAATTACTGCAACTAATAAAGTTACTTCTCCGATTATTGGAAATGATTATGGTGTAAACACCGAAGTTGAAGTAGGTGTTGTTTTAAAACACAAAGAGAAGTTCATAAAAAAACAAGCCGAGAAAAATGAAATTGAAAGGCAAGTTGAAGAACTAAAAAAACAAATTTCTTATATTGCACAGAAACCAGATAATAACTCTAAGACAATGCAGCTTATGAATTATAAGGAGGTCTGGGGGAAAAACACGGCGTTTCTAATTAAGATTAAAAATGACTTAAAGGATATTGAAACAGCATATTATGCGGTAGAAAATCCGGCAGTGTACGCTCCGGGAAAAGTTTTTCCCGGTACCGTAATAAAAATTAAGGACAAACAGCTTGAGGTAAAAGAAGTACTAACCCATGTAATGTTTCATTTGGTTAACGGAGAAATTCTACATTCAAATATTAAGAAGTGAATTGGAAGAATGGCGAAGCAACTATACACATATTTAAGAAAGATGTTTCTGTTGAAGAAAGGGAGGAATAAAAATGATTAAAATTACTGCCGATACGGCAAAGAACAGACTCTGCATCACAATGATTGGAATATTACCAATTGAAGAAGCACAAAAATCAAAGCATTCAATTGAAACGGCAATAGCATCTTTAAAACCCGGTTTCGATGTGATTAATGATATTTCCAGATTTATCCGGGGTGACGATGCCTCTGGAAATGTGCTCAAAGAAATAATAATTCTGCTTATTCAAAATAGAGTAAACCGAGTTGTAAGAGTAGTAGGAACATCAAAATCCGGTTTAATTCAGTTTGCCAACAACACTCTTCAGATAGAGCAATATAAAATCAGTTACGTCCCTACTCTTGAAGAAGCAGAGTTGTTACTAAGCAAATCGGAATAAGGAGTGGTAAAGCTATTTCTTGATGTAGGCGTTTAATCCAATAACTACATTCTTTCCGTTGATGACGCACTGGGTGGTCATATTGCCGTGTGTTGTAGCAACAACTAGCGTTTTACCCGATGAGCTTGGCGTAGGTTCTTTCAGTTCAATTGTAATTATTAGCTTTCCATCTTCAATTTTAGCTTCCATCTCAATCACTCCTAAAATTTGCAAAACAATTTATACTTTTATCTTCCAACTTAATTAGCAGATGCACTTACAATAATAACGTAATTAAATAATCATGGTTAAGATAAAGAATAAATAGAGAACTAATTACGGTAAGATACTTGGCAGACTTGAGTGGGTAATTCTCGAACAAATTTTTTCATGATATTAAGAAATGAATGAACTATCGATTTATCCGTTACTTGGCTAAGAAAAGTCAAGAATGTAAAGCAGCGATGCAGTGAATACTAAATGGATTTGAACCTATATCCAACCCCCTTAATCGTCTCTATTAATGTAGAGTAATCGCCTAATTTTTTTCTAATGTTCAACAAATGTACATCTACAGTTCTTTCTACTACAAACACATCGCTGCCCCATACTTCATTGAGAATTCTCTCTCTGTTGAACACAGAACCATTATTGGCTGCAAGCAAAAACAATATTTCAAATTCTTTACGCGCAAGCTCAATCGGTTTTTTATCGACTAACACAGAATATTTTTCGCGGCTTATTTCTATTGGTCCAACACTTAACTCCCCGGAGCGCAATAAGGATTCATTTCGCTCATGATACGTTCTAAGGTTCGCCTTCACTCTTGCGATAATTTTATTGATAGCTATCGGCTTTTGTATAAAATCGTTAGCACCTAAGCTTAGTCCTTTAATCTCATCGGCTTCTGAAGTTTTAGCGGTCAAGAAGATTATCGGAGTGTTTTTATACTTTTCAAATGATTTAATTTTTGAACAGACTTCAAAGCCATCCATAATTGGCATCATCACGTCAAGAATAATCAGATTCAGATTGAGCGAAAGTTTTTCCAGAGCTACTTTTCCATTCTCTGCTGTGAATACCGAATATCCGTTTCGCGTTAGATTGTATTTGAGTAACTCCAGAATATCCCGTTCATCATCAACAATTAGAATTTTAGCACTCATATCAGAATTGCAATATTGTTATAAGGATTATTCAGCATCAGAACCCGCTTCTTCCTTTCTAAACCAAAGGATGCAATCGCGGTTAATAAATAATTCCTCTTCCTTTTCTTCAACTGTCCTTTTGCCGGTCAAATAAGTTTTATCCTTCTTTAGCAAATCCTTCTTTTTGGTTTTGATCTTTAGGCTTTCTGAGTTTATAAGTTGAATATGCCATAAGTCCATGAATACTCCTTGTTCTTTATTTACTTTCTTCAATCAATTTTCTGTGTGTTACAATTTTTGCTTCGATTAGGAATAAAAGATTCTCGGAAATATTTGTTGCGTGATCAGCCAATCTTTCAAGCTGACGAGCAAGAATAAGCAAGTGTGCCAGTGGTTCAATTAGCTCCGGGTTATCCTTCATTTTTTTTGTTATGAATACGAACAGATGTTTATTCAACACATCTACTTTGTCATCATTTTTGATAACATGTTCGGCTAATTCGTTATTCAAATGAATAAAAGAATCTATAGAACGGCTTATCATTTTTTGGGCTTCCAAACCCATTTCATCAATTCCGGATTCTACAATCAATTCATTGTAGTCTTTTATTTTTCTTGAACGGCTTGCAATGCTAACCGAAAGATCGCCGCAACGTTCAAGCTGATTGTTTATCATCAGTGTTGATAGTACGAGCCGCAAATCATAAGCGGTAGGCTGATGGAGAGCCAATATATTTTCGCACTGGACTTGCAACAACTCATCGTAAGCATCAACCTCATCATCTTTAGATTTTATTTCTTTATATAACGAAACATTTCCACCAATTAAGGATGAGATTGCTTTTTGAATTTGATCGTCAACTATCGAAGCCATCCTGATCAAATTGGCTTTTAGCTCTTGCAGCTCTAAATGAAATTGATGCGGCATATTCTTGATCCAATCCTATTGTTATTTAGATATTTTTTTTACTGGAAAATATCCAACATCTGCAACTATACTTTGTCCTTGTTTGCTTAGTGCCCAATCAACAAATTTTTTGATATTGCCTTCCGGCCTCTTTCGTGTATACATATATAAAAATCGCGAAATAGGATATTCCCCGGATTCAATATTCTTTTTAATTGGTAGATAAGCTTTGGAAGCAGCATCTTTTTTAATTGCTAAATCTTTAATACCCTTTGCGTAAGCAGCCCCACCGAAACCAATTGCATTTTTATCTTTACTTACTGCATTAACTACTGCGGCTGTTCCGGGCAAACTTTGAACGGTAGAGCTGAAATCTTGATTCTCCAACACATGCTCTTTGAAGTAAACATAAGTTCCGGAGCTATTTTCTCTGCCGTAAGTAATTATCTTTGCATCGTTTCCACCAACTTCCTTCCAGTTTGTTATTTTCCCGGTATAAATATCTTTGAT
>CAZEDR010000126.1:6834-9222 GCA_964510975.1 uncultured Melioribacter sp.
AGCAACAGTTAATTCATTAACCTTTTTATTTGCTTTATTCACATAAACACTTAATCCATCTATTGCCACTTTTATTTCTACACCGTTAGAACCATATTTTTCTTTAAGCTTTTCAATTTCACTTTGTTTCATTGGCCTTGACGCATTGCAAATATCAGTCGCTCCATTCAGCAATGCGGCAATACCGGTACCTGACCCACCTCCGGTAACTTGAACTGTAATTCCGGAATTGGATTTCATAAATACTTCCGCCCATCTCTGAGCAAGAATTACCATAGTATCCGAACCTTTAATTGTTATTGTTTCTTCCGGTAATGAGAATCCGAAAGTAACAATCAAAACAAATAGTGCTAATAAATATTTTTTCATTTCTGGTCTTCCTTTTCTCTTATTCTAAATAAGCAAAGGGCGCCCCACGAAAGACGCCCAATGAGTCTGAGAGAGAAAGAATTATTTCACTAATGTCATTTTTTTAGTAATAATGTTATTGTTGGCTTCTAAGCGATAGAAATACATTCCGCTCGATAAATTACTTGCATTCCATTCAACAGAATAAGAACCGGCTGCCTTAAAACCATTTATCAAAGTTCCAACTTCTTGACCAAGTATATTGAACACACTAAGTTTTACTAATCCTTCTTTTGGAAGTGAGAACTTAATAGTAGTACTTGGGTTGAAAGGATTTGGATAATTCTGACTTAATTCATACTTCGATGGAACTGCAGAATTTACTTCTTCCTTAATGTCTGTTCCGGTAAATACTAAGCTGCTCCATCCTTCTGCCCAATTAGTAGAACCGAAAGCACCAATAAACTTTGCCGATGTATCGAAGAAGCCATCGGAAGGTGGAGTTGCTGCGCCTGTATAAACTGGTGAACCGGCTTTAGGCATTGGGTTTGGCTTTGCAATATTGAAAGGATCTATCAAAGAAACTTCGGCAGTTGTGGCAAATGTCTTTCCGCCTAAACCAGTAAACCATGTTGGCATTTCTGTTTGGAATGTTGCATCTGTTGATTTGAATGTAGCCGTTGTTGAACCAGCTATTATACTATTCTTAATGAATGCTGATGTTCCGGCTTTCATATCTGCTACGGTATTTGTCCCATCTACCAACAAGCCTTGTGGCCAGCCAATTATCAATGCGTTGTGTATCTTGTTCTGCGATGACCTTCTTAAATGCATTCCGTTTCTGAACAATGAATTGAATGTTGTGCTTGTTGTGGCTGCCGGTCCAATCAATGTTACATTGTACCATGTTGGCGATGTTCTTGGTGAATTTGTTGATCCGCTTCCATCGTTATCACTTTCAAATCCATTGGATTGTGATGCATCAGCAATAGCGGGATCGCGTAACGATAATAAGAATTGCAGCTTTCCGTTGTATCCAAAGTCTGTATCAAAGTCATCATCCCAGCCGCGGTAAGCAATTAAATACTTTGCGTTTACTGTTCCGCCAAAGAATTCAAAAGAATCGTCGCCGGAATAACTAACTTGTATGTATTCTAATTTTGTTTTGTTACCTACACCGCCAAGCGTCAATCCGTTGATTTCATTATTTAATGAATAAGCAATACCCGGATATTCGATTCTAACATATTTCATTACACCGCTATAATCTTCAGTATCAGTTCCACCATATTCATCGCCGGGACCTTCAATTAAAGCTTTACCGCCGGCAACATTTATTGGTGCTTTACCAAGAATGATGATGCCGCCCCAATCGCCATAGTTTGGTGTTTTTGTTGAACCCGGTTTTGTAAATTCACTTGTAAATACAATCGGTTCATCTTTAGTACCTTCTGCAAAGATTAATCCGCCCGGCTTAACAACTAAAGAACCTTGAGATGCATTTTCACCATAAATTTTTACGCCCGGCTCAATTGTTAACGAAGCGCCAGATTGAACGCGTACGATTCCTTTCAAAGTATAATCTTTGCCTTTTGTCAATGTAACATGTGTTGTAATATCACCGGCAATAATTTCGGAAGGTTTAGCCGGAACAGTAATATTTAAGCTGCTCCATCCGGCAGTCCAATCTCTATATCCAAATGCGCCAATGTAATTTGCAGTTGCATCAAAGAATCCATCAGCCGGTGGTACTGCCGCACCGCTAAATACCGGAGAGCCTATTGTTGGCATTGGGTTCGGATTTGCTACGTTAAATGCATCTGCTAATTTTACATCTGCATTAGCAGTAAATGTTTTACCGCCTAAGCCGGTAAACCAAGTTGGCATTTCTGTTTGGAATGCTGCGTCTGTTGACTTAAATGTTGCTACTGTTGAACCGGCAACGATGCTGTTCTTAACAAATGCTGCTGTTCCGGTTTTCATATCCGCTACTGTGTTTGTTCCATCAATCAATAAACCTTCCGGCCAGCCAAGTATTAA
>CAZEDR010000127.1:0-9213 GCA_964510975.1 uncultured Melioribacter sp.
AAAGATAATGTTTTACGCCGCAAGCGGCGGGGAACTTACCCCGCTGTGATTAGAAGATCATTTACTGCAATCCAAAATATGAGGCAGCCTCTGAGTAGGGAAAAAGGATAAATCATGTAACACTGAGCTTCGTGGAGTTTATCCCGATTTGTGGGGCTCACTTCGTGTCATGCAAGTAATTTCGAAAACAATCTGAAAGGTAGTCCGATCACTGTCCAAGAGGTCCACAAGTCAAATGCAGCCCCTATACATAAAGCTTTCTTATGATAAACTTCAAACTATTTCATCAAAACAAATTTTTTGGTTTCCAAAAACTGACCGGCTTTTATTTGGTAAAAATATACACCGCTTGATAGATTACTTCCATTGAATTTTACTTCGTACTTTCCAGCATTCTTATAATCGTTCAACAATAGTGCAACCTCGTTACCTAGTAAATCAAATACTCTTAGGGAAACATTACCTTTGGTAGGCAATTGATATTGTATAGAAGTCTCCGGGTTGAACGGATTTGGATAGTTTTGCTCGAGCTTGAATTTGCCGGGAAGTGATCCATCTTCGTTTATTTCTGTAAGCGAAGAAGAAATGCTTATATCATCTAAGTAAAGATAAGACCACATGGTACTAGCGGCATCTGCTTGAAAAATAATTTCTACAGTTTGCCCAGCCGCCGCACTTAAATCAAAATAAACATAAGTCCATACGTTAACAGTGTTATAATAACATTGATACTGATCCAAAATTGTTTGACCGGCGACAGCTACTCTTACCCTAGCACCAACCCAAAGACCGGCACATTCGGCGCCAGTGAATGCTCTATCTTGATAATATAACTTCATGTAAACCTTTGGAGTATTGGGCAAAGTTACTGTTTGCTTTATATAACATTCTTCATAAGAAAATCCACCTAAACGTGCCATATACTGACCAGAGCGAGGAATGACTTGCGGGGTTATTTGGGTTGAGCTAAAAAACTGGGCAGTCCCGATTAATCCAAATCCACCTCTAGACCATGATGTCCAACCCGATGAAGGTCCTTGATCAAAATTGCCATTAATAAAATTCTGTGCATTAATCTGCATCGTAAAAAATAACATGAACGCGAAATAAACTAATATCTTTTTCATTTTCTCATCTCTCAAAGCTTTACAAGCTTAGTAATTATTTGCCAGTTTTATTTCATCAACACCATTTTTCTTGATTGAAAATATGAACCAGCATTTATAGTAAGAATATACACACCGCTCGAAACCTTATTTCCCATATCATTGCTTCCATTCCAAATTACTTCGTGCAGCCCGGCGTTTTTAGATTCGTTTACAAGCTCGGTTATTTTATTTCCCAACATATCATAAACACCAATTCTCACTTTTTCTTCCTTTGCTAAAGAGTATTTTATCGTTGTACTTGGGTTAAAGGGATTAGGATAATTTTGACTAAGCGTAAATGCGCTTGGAATATTTTCAATTTCATTTTCAACATTCGTTCTAGTTCCAATAACAAACCAAATAGGATAATTCGCATCTACTAGATATAACTTGTTAACTCCAGTACCTTCTATGAAATTTGACTTTAGTGGCATTTGCTCTAAAGTGTGATGTGGTATTCCGCTTATCACTTGAGAGGTGTGATAAATAATAGTTTTATCATCAATAGAATAAGAGGGGTAACCAACTACGCTTAATGGTCCGGCAACACTTCCAATGTCACCGGTATTAAAATCAGCGGCCATCACAAATGCTTGATTCGTTTTCGAATCCAAGTAATCGAAAGTAAATCTGGTTTGTACTGTTTTTGAATATGCAGGATTTCCAACACTTAAGCCTTCGGCTAATGGTGGAAAAATGACATCCATATTTCCAGTTTCTACATCTAATATGTTAATGTTCCAATAGCTGATTTTTGAACCGGATGCATTTTTAATTTCATTATATGTATCGAACAACAAATAGCGACCAGTTGGATCGAATGAAAGAGCATCAGCGTACAAAGCAGTTTTCTTATCGACTGCATCAAATGTCTTGGTAGCTATTTTAAAATTTTTCGAAATATTTTTTGAGAAATCGAAATAGTAAATCGTAGTATCAATAAACTTAGATGTAAGTGCCATTGAATTAAGACCTGGACCAATTGTTACACTTTCCCATACCCCGCTATTATCCAGAATAGTTTCCTGAGGATTATTTGGATTGGCACTAAGTACCCGAAGATTATTATTTGTATCAATAAATAAGATTACACCAGATACATCAGAAACGGAAGGTTTATTTAGTACCGGCGTTCCAGTCAACGCAAAAAAGTCGGAAGCAGTCGCAACTGTGGTCTTTGCCATATAAATTGAATTGGGATCAGCGGGGTCTGTGTTTGTTACTAGAATATATTCACTTCCACTTAGCGTTGAAGTTGGTGCATTTGGTGTAGCGGCTCCTTCGAGCACTTCAACAGCATCCCATGCACTTTTAACAACTGAAACTTCGTTACTATTTGCGCCGTAAATATCTGAAGCCGATTTAATAGTTCCTATTCTTGCATCGATGAATTGAGAAGTGCGCGTAAGGTAAACAGTCAATGCTCTGTACCATATTTTAGCTGCTCTAGCGCGAGTTAAACTTTTAGCAACTAGGTAAAATGCACGATTGGGAATTCCACTATTTGAATGTACGCCGCCATTATCTTCTGAAGTATTTAGAAACTCACTCATCTTTGCCGGTTGCCATACTGCGCTACCTTTACTACCTCCATTGTGAGGATCAATCATATCTCGCATTGCGCCGGATGGAAACGTGTTCAAATCCTTAATGATCTGTTCACCAATTTTCCAGTTTGCAGTATCAACCAGAGCACCAAAAGCATCCGACATCGATTCGTTTAAAGCCCCGGATTGTCCTTGATATTCAAGGTTAGCAGAAAATTGAGTAATTCCGTGTGTCATTTCATGCGCAGCAACATCAAGGCCTCCGGCAAGTGGAGTAAAGTACGATCCACCATCACCGTAACACATTACTTTCCCAGACCAGAATGCATTTTCCATAGGTTTGTTTTGCTCTGTTACGTGTACAATGGAATAAATTGTCATTCCTTTATCATCTACAGAGTTTCGTTTATGTAAGTCTAGGAAATACTTATAAGTTACAATTCCATTGTAATGCGAGGAAACTGCTGCCGGATCATTCCATTGATTATTGTTTGTGGCTGAGTAGTAAATGCTGGAACTGTTGTCAAAATTTTTATTTCTAAGATCTAGACCAACAATAGCTCCAACCGGGCTATCAGGAATTTTAGATGTTGCAGCATTGAACATAGGTTGAGATGCATCTATTAGGAAATAGTCGGTGCCAACTTGATATGTTCCGAATGTTCTTTGTACGCCATTTAAATCCTTTCCGGATGCAGTTGTGATTCCATCGTAGCAAACAGCATTGTAGGAATTAAGTATGTTGCCATTATTTGCATCTATAAAGTAAAACCAGTCTTGTGAAAGCCCTGACCTAACTTCAATAACCCATGCTAGGTAAGGTTCCTTTTTCTTATCAAACCATATCACTTTTTTGGAAATAGGTCCTTCATAATCTAAAATCTTTTCCATACCGGTTGGGACGGGTTCAATTTGTGAGATTTTATTGATACTATTCTTAGCTATCAATACTGCATCATCGCTTTTTATATTTTCATTAACATCTTTTATTTTCTCAGGAGTTGGTTCAATTATGCCATTAGCTGCTACTAAATTACCGGATTGATCAAAATGAACTATGAATTCCCTTCCCCAAACTTCAATCCCCTTATATGTCTGACTATATTTTAGATTGGTAAAATTCAGATCGTCGGTTTTTGATTCTATTAACAAGAGTTCATTTTGAGGATCACTGATTTTTAATATTGATTTATTCTCGATAAGAAAATTGCTGGCCATTTGCTTCTTATCATTATCAGACAATACTTTATTTTGATTTGAAGTTGGTGAATTTTTAATCTCGATAAATCTTGGTGTACCGGAATCAGCATTCCAGATAATTTTCCCAATTTTTTGATTAGTTATACTGTTTACGGAAGGAAGAAAGAATTTCTGATTTATATTGATACCGGGGAAATTAGCTGTAACTGCGTTTTTTAGTGAAGCGCTTTTCTTTAATCCGATCTTGTTCAAAAAATTATTAAAGTTTTGGACTAAGTTTCCGGAGGGATTGTTCTGTATGTTACCAACAAGCTGTGTAGCAGATTGAGCACTTTGGTTAACCTGTTTTATTGGCTTGTTTAAACTGATTTGACTGAAAACAACTAGTACTGGAAAGAATAAGAAATACAAGAATAAATTTCTAAAAGTATTTTTCATTGCAGCTCCTAATCATTTTATTTTTTCAATTTCGGAAATGATTGTTTTAATAGATTCTGGAAGGTCAGTTGGTATTTCTGAAGAATTATAGGAAATGACATGCTTTATATCTTTTTTGTTCAGAATTATCGTAGTTGTATAATTACTTGTTTTATTAATGGAATAATTAAAAGTGCTTTCATCATTCATTGCTTTTGTAATACTAGCCAGAGACTTGTTATCAATTTTAATACTGTCTAATATCACCTTAGATGAATTGAGTTTTCGTTCCCACTTTTTTAGCCAGCCTGAACAATCAACTGAAGTGCCCCTCTCTATTGCAGTAAAGCCTCCGGAATTAAAATAGTCTATACTATAGTATTCATCTATTGAACAGTTAGTCGTTGAGGTGCACGAAGACGAGATAACTAATATGAAGAGCAAGTTTAGAATTGTAATTGTTTTGTGCATAAACACTCCCAATTAACTAGTATAAAATGCGTAGTCAGAATTAAACAAAAATAAGACAGCCCGCTACTAAATAACAGACAGCTAAAACTTATAATGAAATTAACACAATATTTTTCTTTATTCTAATGATAAATTAACAATCAATTATAAAGTTGAATATAACGATAGGAATAAATTTAGCCAGAGAGATTACATCCAATAATCTGTTCCTTATAACTTTCAGCAGATTTGATTTCATCGACTAGTTTTGCGACTGCCATTCTGAGTGCATCAAATTCTTCTATATGTCCACTTAAGCGGAATCCTATTGTTAAATTTTGCTTCAAGAAGTTGTACTGCACTTCGATTCGAGCAACAGAACATATTATTTATCTAAGAATCGAAAGCTTTTGAGTTAGTTCCGTTTTTCCACTTCCTTTCATTGAAATGATTTTATAAAGATAAACACCGTTGGCAGCTAAGTCGCCATCTTCATCTCTGCCGTCCCAGAAAATTCTGTTGAAGTCAAACCTTAATTCGGAACTACTGAGTTTTATTTCTTTGATTTTCCTTCCGGCAATTGTATAAATAATAATTTTTAATTCATCGGGAACTTGCGTTAACTTAAACGTGAAATAAGTATCATCCTTAAACGGATTTGGGTAATTGTAAGCATTTAGCAGTTGCAGTTCATTTTTAACTGTGAACTTTCTAACAATGCCTGTTGAGTCAATTATCTGATCAGTAGCATTTTTACCAACCACCTTAAAAGTGTAATTACCATCAGACAAAGTAGGTGTATAATTAACTATCATTTTAGGATTTGCAGATGAATAATTGTAGGTCAAAATACTTGCGTTATTAGCAAAATAGATCCGCTTATTATTTAAGTAGAGAAGAATTTTGGATGTGTCGGTTATAGGGATTAATGACTCATCTGTTAATTCAATCTTGAAATTTGGTTTTGGAGAAATGAAATCACCGTTTAGAATATCGTTTCCATCTATTGTTAGTTTTAGCGAAGCCGGTTTATTGTTTGGAGTTACATAAAACGGAACTGAATAAAAATTGTTGTCTTTGTACAACTCTGTTATTGAATTATCCGTGTCTATTGCTATTTGAAATTGGTTGCTGCCGGTAATTTTATCTGTGGTATAAGAAAGAGCAAAATCTTTTTTCTTTTCTGTCTGAATTGAATCTACAACTTGCTCAAAGAGTTTTTCTTTCGAATTATCTTTCTTAACTAAGTCGACTCTTACTTTGAAGTTGGAGGCTGTTGATTCACCAACATTGTAAACTGAGAAGTTAAGATTAGCCGTTTCACCTTGGTCGAGAGAATCTTTGGAAATTGAGACGACTTGGTAATTTGTGCCGAGCTCTGGTAGCGCTTTGTAACTTAAATATACCGATTTCAACTCCGGTGACTCACTACTTGAACCGGCATTTAGTTGAGCGATTACCTTGAGGTAAGGATACTTCTTAAATTTTTCATTGGAAAGATCAATGATCGTATTTGATAATTCTCCATTCATAATTGTATCAATAGCGCTAGTTGAATTTTTACCGAGTAGACTATATAATATTTTAGAGTTATTCGGTTTACTGAATTCAAATTCCAATTTATTCCACTGAGTAACAGGTCCAAATAATTCAGAAGTATACCTACCTTGTGTTACCCTTTTCTCGAATAATGATTTTGCAATAGCTCGACCTGAAAATAGCTTTGAGAATCCTTCAGAAATGTTTTGAGGGATTGACCCCTTTCTACCAACAAATGCCCACGAACTTCTAAAACTTATGCTGTCAACATATTTACTTCCAAGCTCTAATAATTTCCGTTTGAGTGTTGCATTCAAATTATAAAAACCTTCATCTACTATCACAATTGCAAAAACATCATTCAACTTAAGATCATCAAGAGCTTTTTGATAATTAGTCTGTGCTGCTTGTCCTCCAAATAATAAATCGAATTGATAAAAGGATTTCAATTCGAATGATTCTCCATCGAAAACACACATATTATGCCCACGATTCGGAAAGGGTATATAGTTTTGATTATTGACCGTGACTACCCCTGTATTTCCATCATTAAAGCCAGCAGAAATTGCTTCTATTGAGACTTGCTCATTCCCAAGTTTAACTCCATGTCCTACAATTAATTTTTCAGCTAAACCGGTACTAAAAGAGACACTATCAATCAGAAGGATCCCACTCTTTAGAGAAGAATAAAATGTCTTTGTAAAACCGTAAGCAGGTTGATCACCAGGTTTTATTTGTATCCAAAATCTTTTATTTAATGGAAATTTAGTCAAATCGATCCTGGTCATTACTTTTCCATATTGATTTTTAGAAATCAGAGAATTTGCAAATAAAGGTGACTCTGAGATTTGTACATCAAGATAATTATCATTCTGTTTGGTAATTGGATTCAACAACTTTAGTTCAGAAGAAGTATAACTTGATTCTGAAAGAGATAAATCTCTTACAGCTGAATTCGTTACAAAAATATTCGTTTCAAGTAAATTATCATCTTCCGATAGTTCATCTATCTGCGAATCACTGTCAAGATTAACTGTTATGGTGTGTGAACCAGCTCGATTCTTTACAGGTAGGTTAAATTTGATAGAATCATTTAACAATGGAATAGACCTTACGATATTTGTTTCAAAAACTTTTTGATTATCGAATTGATCCGAGATGACGATTCTGAAAGATTTATTTATTACCCTTCCAAGATTTTTAAAGTTGATTGATATAGAAACACTATCATCTAAGCTGGTGAAACTTTTCTTCTCAATTCTAAAATTGGACTGTGTCATGTTTAAATTTGGTTTAGTAGGTATTTTGAGAGAAATAATTGGATCACCAACCAAAGTATTTGTGAAAAAGAAAAGTTTATTAACGTCAGTATCGCCATACTTAGCAAGCAATTTTAATTTTGATTTAGTAAGCGCTTCTGAAATCGAAAAAACAGAATCTTTAAGAATAGTTTCATAAAATAAATTTGGCGCTACCAAAGATGACGAGGTAAAACCAAGAGATGTATTACCAATATAAGCTATTGCATCCCCATCTTTAGTCATAACAAATCCTTCGCTAAACGAAGTAACATCCGGTTCAGCAAATTTTGCAGTTGAACATCCAAAATCAGTGATAAGAGGATTAGCTCCGACTTTGTTTTTCAATTGTTTAACATCAGTGATGCTATTATCCCAAGTTTGAGTTCCACTATGCCCGAGATATGAAATAAAAACTCCTGAACTATCAATACTGTTTTGAATTTCAGAAATAGAATACGGACCAAAATTAGTGTTCGGAGATAAAGTCTTATAGAAGAGTTTACCAATACCACCTATTGGAGACTTCTTAACATAATTATCTAGAACGTATTGATTAGTCTTTCGTAATTGATCCAATTCACTCTGACTATTACCAAGCCCCCCGGAGAAAAATAAATACTTTTTATTAAGTTCAGAATAATTTTGCGAAATAAAGTTCTTATGCTTTGCGAGGTATAGTCTTACATCCTCATTTGTTCGCGCTGGTAATCTACCGATCTTAATCACTGTATTAAACACGCTATTCTTATCCCAATTTACAAACCAATAATCGCTTACGGGGACACCAAAGGATGGTACCAGATTTGGATGAGGAGGTGCCTGAAGTTGTTTGTTCCTGTACTCGTAGTAATCATAATTAGCAGAACCTAGAAGTAGAACATATTCAAGTTTTGGCGCGCTCCAATTCGAATAAACGTACTGTAAAAAATCCTTAATTGGCTCTGGAGAATAAAAACCATAATTGAATTCATCATAGATATCATAAACGTTTATAATCTTAACTAATCTACTGTAATTTGATGCTATAAAAAATGAATAATCAGATACAGCAGAATTTAAAGAAGGATGCGTAATAATTAAATAGTCGGCGGTGTTTCCACTACTTCTTAGATTTATAAATTTCTTGCGCGAATATATTTTTGGGAATAATGTTTTTGACTCGGGGATAATAGAGTAGTATAGAGTTGAGTCTGTGATATCTGAAAACACTATTTTCGATCCGTTTATATTTTGGTTCGAGATTCTTGTAACATCATACATGTTACTATACCTATAAAGAGAAATAGGAGAATTTTTATATCCGTCAATTTCATAATTAACTTGGCTTTCCTTTATATAATCGTAAAATCTGAAAACAATAGAATCGCCCGACATAAGAAGAGCACGAGGGTATTCAATTTCATACCAGTCATGATAAACAGAATTTAAAGATGCTTTTGTTGGGAAAGAGATTGACGATATTCTATTGTTCCCATTAGTAAGGAGACTGGAATTAAAAACCGCATTAACTAACCTTTGTTTGTTTCGATCAAAAAAGAGTGAATCATAAACCGTAGTATTACTATTAACTCTTAATCCAACGCGATGTGCTCTTTTTTCAACATCGGCAGC
>CAZEDR010000128.1:0-9177 GCA_964510975.1 uncultured Melioribacter sp.
GCATTTTATGTCACGTAGATAACGATGGTATTAAAGGAACAAACCCAAGAACACACAAAGCAAGCTTTATGACTAGCTCTGATGATGGTGACTGGCATAGCGACAAAAATTCTGTTTGCTATTCATGCCATACAGATGCTAATGCTCGTCCCGGTGGAATTGTTGGTGTTGGTTTCTGCGGCTATTGTCATAAATAATTAACTCAATCTCTGGAAATAATATGAGATCTATAAAAATTTATTCATTTTTTCTCTTAGCTGTTGGATTGTTTTCTTTCGGATGTAGCGAATTACAAAACGATGTTACTCTTCCAACCAAAGTTGGAGTTCACGGACCAGATGTTTTAGTACAAGCAGCTGACTCATTCCACGGCAAAAAATTGATTGGCACAAATCTGAATGCTTGTCGTCAATGTCACGCAAAAGATCTTTCCGGTGGAACTGCAAATGTTGGATGCTCAACTTCAAATTGTCATCCTACAATTACTGTTCATACAGCTGATATTCAAAATCCAACTTCTCAAAACTTTCATGGTAAATATATTGCCGGAAAGAACTGGGATATGACTGGATGCGTTCAGTGTCATGGAGTTACATATGCCGGCGGAGTAGCAAGCCCAACTTGTAATACATGCCATACCCAACCAGAAGGTCCGGAAGCTTGTAACACTTGTCATGGCGATTTTACAAAGCCAAGCAGCGTAGCACCGCCAAGAGCATTGAACAATGTAATTGTAACAACAGACCCCGGTGTTGGCGCCCATACATTCCATTTAAGCGAAATTAAGGATGCATCTAAAGTAGCTTGCAATGAATGTCATATAGTTCCAACAAAATTTGCTTCTGCCGGACATATAGATAATTCCCAGAAGGCTGAAGTAACCTTTGGATCATTCACAAATGCCGGACCATCTAAAGGTTTTTACAACACATCGAACAATACTTGCGCAAACACATATTGCCACGGTAATTTCGAGTTTTCAAAAGCAACCTCTGCTTATCCGTTTGTTTATACTGAAGATAGAATGACGGGTAACAACTATTCACCTAAATGGACAAAGGTTGACGGTACTGAAGGAAAATGTGGCACTTGCCATGGATTACCGCCAACTGGTCATCAAGCTCAATCATTGAAATCTTGCGCTACTTGTCATACAGGTGTTGTTAATAACCTTGGTAAGATTATCGATCCTACTAAACATATCAATGGAAAAGTAAATGTGTTTGGCAGCTAAATCTAATCCGATTTAGAAATAGAAAAGCCGCTCTTAGTAGCGGCTTTTTTTATAATCCTTCATAAGAAAGAAATCACTTATCTTCATCATCAACACGAATTGAAGGTGTAATGCCATCAAGAACTACTAAAGTGTAATTTCTATTTTTGATTATTGTAAATCCTAAGACCGGCGAAATACTCGCACCTTGAATTTCGGCAGTTGCAATGCAAAAACCTTCTGTTACTTCTTTGTAAGAGGATGTTTGCCCAGCCGCCACATCGTTAATATTAACAGTGTTGCTTGCACCAAACTTGAATTGCACGTTGGCCTTTCCATCACGTTCATTTTTCACTCTAATACTTGGCGGCTCATCCGAACAAGCAGTAGTTAAAATCAAACTTGAAAGAAGAATGAATAATATTTTTTTCACGACTGACCTCTAAATGACTGCTCTAAACTAATAAATTTTCGAATAATGGATAGCGATTTGGTAAATTTGCGTATGGAAAATTCCGCCGATACATCTAATAAAAAAGAAATAAATCTCGAAGTAAATGAAGAACTTGGTTCAGAATTTCCTAATCAAAAAATTTCTATCAAGAATACATTTGCCGCACTCTCGTTCAGAAATTATCGCTTATGGTTTTCCGGTCAACTGGTTTCCCTTTTCGGGTCGTGGATGCAAACCACCGCTTACGGGTATTTCATTTTTGAACTCACACACTCTCCCGCTTTTTTAGGTTATGTAGGTTTCGCTTCCGGAATACCCGCATGGATATTTACTTTTTATGGTGGGGTAATTGCCGATAGATATCCTCGCAGAACTATTCTGATGATAACACAAAGTTGGATGATGCTTCTCGCATTCATTTTATCTGCCTTAACATTCACCGGAATTGTTAAGCCATGGCATTTAATTTTAATTTCATTTTTTAATGGAATCGGGAATTCATTCGATTCGACTGCGCGGCACGCATTTGCCCGCGAGTTGGTTGAGAAAAAATATTTAACGAATGCAATTGCCCTTAACTCTACAATGTTCAATACTGCTACTGCGGTTGGACCCGCTATAGCCGGAATTACATACGCAATTCTCGGTCCGGCGTGGTGTTTTCTTATTAATGGAATTTCATTTATTGCTGTTCTTTATAATCTATGGCGAATAAAAATTGAAGAACAAATAGTTACAAACTCGAGAAGTTCTGTAATAAGCGAGGTTAGAGCGGGATTTAAATATCTGCGACTTAATAAAGACTTAGTCACAATTATTCTTGTCACTTCACTGTTAAGTTTTTTCGGTATGGGTTTGGTAACATTATTTCCGGCGTGGGCAGTAAACATTTTACATGGTAACTCAATTACAAACGGATATTTACAATCTGCCCGAGGCTTAGGTGCCGTAATTTTTGCTTTGATTATCGCAGCAGTTAATCATGTAATTGTTCGAGGTAAATATCTTACATACACAATGGCAATACTGCCTCTGCTACTATTCATTTTCTCGTTTAACCGTAGTTTTGTGATCTCGATTTCACTTTTGGTTTTGATCGGCGGAATACTGATATCGATGTTTAATCTTTCTAATGGACTGATTCAAACAATTGTTCATGAAGAATTCCGTGGAAGAATTCTTAGTTTCTATTCGTTCAGTTTCTTTGCTTTGTACCCAATTGGTTCTTTGTGGATAGGGATGCTAGCGGAACATTTTACTTCGCCGGTGGCTGTTCTAATTAATTCAGTTCTTTTAGCCGCCGGTTATTATCTGGTAAAATTGTACCACCCTAAATTGAAAACGATTAAATAAACCGGTTGTGTGAATTTGATATGGGATGATCGTAAAAGGAAGTGAAAAGCAATTATTCAAAAATATATCTGTGTAAATCATAATAAATCCGTTTGATCCGCGTTCCATTTTTTGATTAAATAATTGCTTTTTACTTCGTAAAGATTAATTCACACAACGGGTTAAATAACTATTTCTTTAGGATCATTTTCATTTTCAACAACACGCCATTCATTTTCGTCAACATCAAAGTCAGTGATTTTTTCTATCGGTACTTTAAGGTACTTGCCGTAGGCAGTAACTGCAATGTCGCCATTACTCAAAACAATCTCGCCGGTTCCTTCAAAAAATCTGCTGTTCTCCGAAGTGATTCTGCCAATAACTTTTAATTCTTCATTTAGTGGAATCGGCTTTTTGAATTTAACAGTCAATTCAATTGTAACTCCCCAAACTTCGGTTTCATATTTATTTAGAATTGCTCTGCCAATTGTTTCATCCAGAACAGCCGAGGCTATTCCACCATGTAATCTGCCCGGATAACTCTGATGTTCTTCCGACGGTGTAAATAATGCAATTAATTCTTGCGATTCTGTAATATAAAAATGTGCGTGAATGCCGAATTTGTTTTTCAAGCCGCAGACAAAGCACAATTTAGAGTTGTGCTGTTTACCGGTAATTTTGTGGTGCATAGATCTCCACGATTTATACAATTTTGAAGGTAAATATACCTAGTAAGCCTGAAAGGAGAAAAGCAATTAATCATTGAAGTTACGCACTTTGTGATTTCTTAGTGTCCTTGTGACTTTGTGGCAAAAGAAAGTCCAACAAATTAAGCCACAACACCAAGTTCACTAAGGAGAATTCGTGAAATTTAACTTATGCGTAACTTCAGTTAATCAAATAGAATCCAGCATCAAACAGACTGGATTCTATAATCACTTTATTATAGCTGGCTGAACTTTATTTCAATTCAACTAATTCCTTTACTATTAAGAAATGGTGTGTATTTTTTATCTTCGCCGGAAATATGTTCAACTAACCATTTCTTAAGAAATGTCATCAAATCCATTGGCAAAATTCCTTTACCGGATTGAAAATCTTTAATATATACTTTTACTTGCGCAATCAGATCGCTGTGCACTCTCGCATGTACACGTGCTTCCGGGTATGAATATTTGGTGAATAAAGATTCTTCATAAGAAAAATGATAAACCGTGTATTTAACCAACTCATCTAGTATAGCTCCAATGGCTTCTTTCCCCCTCCCTTCCTTCATTTTATCATGAAGTTGATTTATTAAATCGACAAGTTTTTTATGCTGTGAATCAATTTCCTTAATTTTTACGGAATAATTGTCACTCCAAGTAATAAGGGCCATGTTTTCCTCAGATAATTAATTGATGATTGAACCTACAACTGATTATCGAACCAAAACTATTTACGTTTAACGATATTTTTATTCGGTGGGCTTATCTTGCAAAGGATGATATACAAAAAATTCTTCGTAAAATCGTTTAGTATATTGATCGATTAAGTGCGATAGTCGATTAAAATCTGGGGACGCTATTATTAGTCCGGCGTGAAAGCGTTTGTTCATTCTCCAAACAATTTCTTCATCCTTAAACGGCGATAAATCCGGATACTCTTGTTTAGCAAGCGAAATCATTATTGCTGAGTAATCTTGTTTTACCGCCGGCAGTTTGTATGTTTTTCCTCTGGTTAGAGTTTCGATTTTTGCCCACTCAGCCCATAAGTTTATTCCGGTTGCGGCTTCAACCATTTCCGCAATATTAGCTCCACCGACTCTTGCAGAAGTTTCTAAAAAATAAAAATTACCATCTTCCCCTTTAATAAATTCCGAATGAGAAACGCCATGTATCAATCCCAACGATTTAAGTAACTCTGCATTTAATTTTCTCAAAGCAATTTCATCTTCGCTTCCCTTAATCATCGTTCTCGTAGTAAAAATTCTTCCTTCGTGCGCAACTTCCATTGGCGGTTTAGCATACTCGTTTGCTACAGCAAAGACTACTTCTTTTTTATATACTATGCTGTCAACGTGATAAATGTTTCCTTTCACAAATTTTTCAAGAAGATAATTTGATTGTTTATCACCCAAATCTTCCAAGATCGGCCACAATTCACTTCCATTGTTGATTTTCTTTATTCCAACAGCACCAGCTTGCATTCTTGGTTTTAGTACATATGGACCGGGAACGCTAGTTACAAACTCATTTAATTTTTGGTAGTTGAGAATGTGAACAAATTCCGGAACTCTAATACCTAATTCCTTTGCAAGCACTCTCATCGCTAGCTTATCTCTAAAATATCTTGCGGTTGTATCTCCCATTCCTCCAACGCGCAAGTGCTCTCGAAGCATTGCAGCTTTTTCAACATCAAAATCATCCAGTGCAACTATGCGGTCAATCTGTTCTGTCCTTGCTAAAAAACTTACTGCATTAACCATGTGCTCAAGATTCCATACCTTATTTACATCGGGCATGTAAAATATTTCATCAATACTTTCCCTAGGCCATTCAACATCTCTCAAACTCTGCGATGTAAGAAGCAAAACTCTGCATCCTTCTCTGCTGCATTGGTGAAGAAATTCAAATCCTTTTTCATAACTTGAGATGCAAAGAATTGTAAGATTTTTGTTTGCCATTTGTGCCTCGGATATTTTTACAATTGATGTTAAACATTCTAAAATCTTTACTCAAGAACAAAAACAATAATTTTTCAAGGTGAATTTCATTCCCTCATATAGAAATCTTCTTAAATCGGGCGAACTTCAAAATAGAGCCGCTGCAGCTAAACGACTTTTGTCTGAATGCCGAATTTGCCCGAGAGAATGTAAGATCGACAGAACAACCAACAATACCGGAGTCTGCCGCAGCTCTGAATTACCTATAATTTCTTCTTATACGGCTCATTACGGGGAGGAGCCGATACTTTCCGGTACAAAGGGTGCCGGGAATATTTTTTTCGGTAATTGCAACCTTAGCTGTGTTTATTGCCAGAATCATGAGATCAGCCAAAATTGGAATAGCGAAGGTAGAGATACAGTTTCCACAGAAAGACTTGCAGAAATTATGATCGAACTTCAAGCAAAAGGATGCCACAATATTGGTTTAGTTTCGCCAACTCACTTCTCGGCTCAAATTATTGAAGCTATTTTTATTGCTGCTGAACGAGGTCTTTCTTTACCGATAATTTATAATTCAAATGGATATGATTCTGTAGAAACACTACAACTCTTCGAGGAAATTATTGACATTTATCTGCCCGACTTTAAATATGGAAATGATGAGTATGCAAAAATATTTTCTAATGCACCGCATTATTTTGAAACCGCAAAGAATGCGGTTAAAGAAATGTACCGGCAAGTCGGCAGCAAAATGATTTATGTAAATGATATTCTAATGAGAGGAATGATAATTCGTCATCTGGTTCTGCCAAATGATTTAGCTGAATCGGAAAAAGTATTTGAATTCATTGCAAGTGAGCTAAGTAATAAAATTCACGTTTCTGTTATGTCTCAATACTTCCCTACGCATAAGGCATACAAATATGTTTTGCTGGATCGGAAGATTCGTCAATCCGAATATGAGAAAGTGATTTCACTGCTTTCAAGATATGGCTTGGAAAAAGGCTGGGTTCAAGATTTGGAAAGCAGCGATTGCTGCCTTCCAAATTTTAATAATGATCGGGCTAATCCATTTTCCTTCTAGAAGAAGAATCGAAAACCAACTCGCATCATAACACCGCTCATATCAAACTTCCGTTCAAATGTTTTCTTTCTGCTTGTACTAATATCTTTCACATCATATTCCCAACTCGGTTCGGAATTATGATATGCCAACTCCACAAACGCATCGGATCGTTCTCCCAATTCATACAATACCCCGCCGCCTAGTCTCCAGGCAAAATCAACCGCGCCCTGGAATTCATCATTATCCGGATTTTCGTAACTGCGGTAGAATATTAGCAAAACATTTAATCCGGCCGCACCGGTTACAAACGCTCTTATTCTGTGACCAATTTGCCAGTTTCCGGTAATCGATCCCATGAGGGGTATTGAATGCAAATTTGTTTTGGCTCTTAGTTCGTTCAGCTCGCTATGAATGGCACCGTAAAAATCGTTGTACTCTTTGACAAGCTTTCCATCAACATAATTTCTATGAAACCAATCGGCACCCCAGCCAATCATAAAATTATCGTCAATATACTTTCCCCCTTCGTAGCCAATAATAAACCCACCATCTGTTGCGGTTGGACTGTACATACCAAACTTAACAGAGCCAAATTTGTCTTGTCCATTTACTATGCAAGTAAACATTAAAAATAAAATGAGAAATAGCTTTTTCATTTATTAATCCAATTTGTTTTACGATACCATACAATCAAAGTGCCAAACAAAGATTAGAAACAACACCTCTTTTGATGCACGAAAATTAATTTTGTTCTGAAGAATGAACAAGTCAAATATTTTTGAAGACACAAAAAAGCCCCGGTAATTTTGCCGGGGCTTTTTCTAAATACTAACTACTAGATACTAAATACTAATTCTTTTACTTCATCAGCAGCATTTTCTTAGCAATGTTTACATTGGAGCCGGTTAAACGGTAGATGTACATTCCGCTAGCATAACGGCTTGCATCAAAAGTAACTTTATGAAGTCCGGCACTCATTTCTTTATTGAGCAGAACCGTTACTTCTTGACCAAGAATATTATATACCTTAAGCGAATATCTTCCCGCTTTTGGCAATGCAACTTCTATTGTTGTTGTCGGATTAAACGGATTAGGATAATTCTGTGATAACTTGAACTCACTAGGAACTGTTCCATCTCCATCAACACCAGTTACATTGAAAGAAATTTTATAAATTTTTCCTTCGCGCGTACCAGCCAAAACATCACTTTGGTTTGGACTTACAACTAAACTACTTACTCCAAATCCGCCCATGCCAAGCGGAGTCCATGTTACACCGTTATCGATTGAAGTCGAAACTCCGCTCGTCCACGAAGTAACATAAATTCTTCCGCTCTTATCAACATTTATAGAATAGATGTATGGCTGAGTAAGCGAAGTTTTTTCCCAGTTAGCGCCGTTATCAACAGAGCGGTATAAACCATCTCCATATGTTGATGCAATCACTGCGGCAGTGTTTGAAGCGAGTGCCCAGACAATATTGTTGCCAAGATTATATTGATACCACTTAGTTTCTCCCTTGAACAATTTGAATACACCGCCGCCAACTGTTCCGGCAAATACGTCTCCAGTTTTGCTAACTGTAACTGCTTGAACAGCTAAGAAGTTTTCCATTCCGGTTTTAATTTGTTCCCAGTTAGCGCCGTTATCTACAGAACTGTAAACTCCGGTTCCCCATGTACCGGCATACAAAACCGTACCGGAGGATGCTATTGAACGAACATCTACATCTTTCAAACCGGCTTCACTCCATGTTGAATTGCTGAATTTGAATACACCCTTTTCAGTTGAAGCAAATAAAATGTTATTGTGGAATACAAGCGACCAAATCCAGCCAACATTCATCGTACTGTTAATTCTGGCCCAGTTCATTCCGCCATCAACTGATTTATAAATTTTACCACCCATTGTTCCGGCGTATGTATTTCCGTTTGCATCGAATGCTAATGTGTAAACAATTTCGCCCGCGGCAAAAGAACCAACTTGCTGCCACGTTCCGCCGGTTGTTCCTCCACCCGGATTCCCGCCGCCCGGTGTTTGATTTACAGCGTTAACATTAACAGTTACCAAAGAACTATTGTTATTCGAAACCGGATCGGTAGTTAGTGAACCGCTTATCGATGCAATGTTAGTAACCTTCTTATCTGCTGGAATATTTCCAAAGAAGAGCGCGTTGTTAAACTGTCCTCTACCGGTTAATGATTTACAAATCATTTGTCCATTCTGCACACCGCTTTCAAAGTTTACGGCAGCAAAAGGAGCTAAGATTGAACCGCGTACATCTATATTTTTTATGGTAATGGTTGTTGCTTGATAGAAATTATAAAGCACGTTATTAATTGCCGTACCGTAAACTTCAAGTCCGCCGCTCCACGAAACATTTGTTCCATCGATGTTAACAAGAACAGCAGATCCGTTCGGAACATCAATTGAGAAACTGTTAGCAGTAGATAGCTCGCTTCCTT
>CAZEDR010000129.1:0-2292 GCA_964510975.1 uncultured Melioribacter sp.
CTAATGTTGCTACTTCCTTACCCAATATATCGTAAACCTTTATTGTTACCATTCCATCTTTAGGTAATTCGTAATTTATAGTTGTAGCTGGGTTAAATGGATTTGGATAGTTGGAAATTGAGTAATCTACCGGGACTTCCTTTTCGCTTTGGGTTAATGCTATATTATCGTTTTGCATTGAAAAAAGTATATTGCCCCAAATTGTTGACCAGCCGCCGTCGGAGTAATTGTTTTGTGTTGTGTAATAAGATATAACCTTGTACTCTATCCATGTGCCGTTTTTTGCATAAGCCAACGCGTACTCTTGATCTTCAAAGTATCCCACGCCTCTATTCACCGTTCCTATTTGAATTGGGTCGGTAAATACGCCGTTTATTTTTTCCTGGCGGTAAATTAGGTATTGTGTTACAGCCGTATTTGGATTATCTGTCCACATGAGTTTTATCGGATCGTAAAGAACGCCTCCAAAATAAAAATTAACAACAACCGGTCTTCCGTTATCGTAATTTGCAGTATATGTTCCATGTGCATCCGGCGTAATTGTTTGCCCGTATGAAACTCCATCTTTTGTCCAGTGGGTAAACCTGTATTCAATTCCATTAACAACATATGGATTCCCATATGCCGTAATAGAGGTTTGTTCTACCACGCCAACGGTTGCTGAGGATGAATAGGTACCACCGGCAACATACATTGAACCATTACTGCTTTGAAAGGTAAGACTGCACTGCTTTTTCATGTCGGCAGTTAATGTAACACCGTTATCACTTGCACCGACTGTATATGACAAGCTGCTGGATGTTGCACCATAAATGTTATAATTATCTCGCTGCCAATTACTAAGATTAGTTCCATTGGTGTTCCATTTCATCCAATAGCCATCTTTAGATTGCTCAATTGAGCTTACTGATACAGACTCATTCGGCAATTTATAAACCTTATTATTAGTTCCATTTACGTTAACTTGATTGCCTTCTAAAATTATTTCTCCACCAGAAAAGTTATTGGTTGCATATATTGTAAACTTGGCAGTGAAGGTAACTTCTTGTGAGGCTCGCATAGTATAACCCGATTCTCCAAGGTGCATTTCCCAATACTCTAGTCTCCATGTATGAGAGCCCGAGGTAACTTCAAAATAATTTGGTATTGAAGAACCCTGTGAGCTATAAGTTTGAGAACCATCCAATATAAGTTTTACATAATTACTGATTACTACTATTGGGCTTGGTGTATATGAATATCCATAACTAAAATATACACCCACACTACTACTGTTGCCTGTAGAAGTATAAGTGTTTCCATTTGTCGGACTTGAAAAGGAGATACTTTGAGCTAGTACAAAGGAATTAAACAACACAAAAAGAAGAACAGCAATTTTCAGATTTTTCATAACTACCTCTTTCAAAATGGTTATATTTTGTACGCAAATAATAAAGGGTGGAGAAATCCCTCTCATGTCTTACCCAAGGCATTTTTTATTTGCAATTTGGCGGTGTTACTAGCACCGCCTTTTGTTTTAATTACGGTTACAATTAATCCTTTCTCCGTCCTCCTATTTTAGTTTTCCATGAATGATATAGTTTTTTCCATCACGACCGTAATACATTAAGAATACTTCACGCTCGAAAATGATTCCAAGAATGGCTCTTACGTCCGTTTTGTCATATATTGTTTCATAGTCAGTTCCATTGAAGTGTTTTATCCCTTCACCACTCCCAATGAAAAAATCATTACGGCTTCTACCACAGATTATATTACCATAAATATTAGTTGCGCTATTGTTTTTCCACAAGTCTAATTTTTTGTTTTCATACCTATATATTTTTGAGTTCATGGTAGTAAAAATCTCGCTTCCAAGTTTAGTTACTCTGCACCAGCCTTGTTCAGAAAGCAGCTCCTTTAATTCTTTTCCGTCCCAGCAATATAAACGCGCTGTAAAAATTGAGTTCTCGAATGTTGTACCACTTATGACTAAAACGCCAGTTTTGGGGTCAATTTCTACAGATTCTAATCCGACTTTTGTAGTAGGTACATTTTCTATTTGCCAACCAAGCCCATTATAATGTGCGATTATAGCTTTGTAATTAAGTGTTGTATTGTTTTGTGTTCCGCCGACAGCGTATATATTATTAAAAGCATTACCTGTCATACCACCAAAACCAGTAAAGTCAAATCCATCTATTTTGTACTCTCCAAACTTAGACCAAGAAGTACCGTTATATTTCCAGATGGTACTATTCAGATTTCCCAGCCATACTTCATTTGGAGAGCTACCCCATATTGCGCTTGGTT
>CAZEDR010000129.1:2360-9044 GCA_964510975.1 uncultured Melioribacter sp.
CCGTTGAAATGCCAAATACTTGTAGCGGTATAACTGCTCGAACCGACCGCCCAAATATTTTGAGGCGAGCTACCCCAAATATCTGTTAAGTATAAGCTTTCATTGCCCGGTTTTATTTCTGTAACATCCCACACATAATCCCTTCTTCCGGCGGGTAGTTCTTCTGGTTTAGTTATTTCTTCTTTGCAAGAAAATGCTATTAGAGCTGCGGTTAATAAAAAGATTAAGTTGAAGTAGGGTTTCATATCTCCCCCGAGTTTTTAGTTAGTCAGAATGTTTTGTAATTAACTGTTGCAAGTTACATTTTTTTTTTTATCGCAATCAAGCCGTGTCAAAAATTTTACATCAATTTAATTTTAAAATCGCAATCAAACTTATAATTGATTTTAAGCTCTGTACGGGATAACTTCATTTGTTATTATTGGCGGAGTGTTAAGTGTGTGCCTCTAAACGGAATCTTGCCGTCTTGGCTTTTGGGTTTTTATTTCACCTCTTGTTTGTTAATTCTACAGCGCAATCGCAAAAATTCGGGTTGGTAGTTCATGGCGGCGCGGGGACAATTCTAAAGAAAAACATGTCGCCGGAAAAAGAAGCGGCTTACACAGAAAAACTTAACGAAGCTCTTTCCAAAGGATACAAAATTTTAGATTCCGGCGGGACATCGCTTGATGCCGTTAATGCAGTAATCAATATTATGGAAGACTCGCCATTGTTTAATGCAGGCAAAGGAGCTGTTCTAACAGAAAAGGGGGAAGCTGAACTTGATGCTTCTATAATGGAAGGTAAAACTTTAATGGCGGGAGCTGTTGCGGGAGTTAAGCATATTAAAAACCCGATTAACCTTGCACGGCTTGTTATGGAAAAATCTCCGCATGTTATGATGATTGGCGACGGTGCAGAAGAATTTGCAAAACAAAACAATTATGAATTGGTTGATAATAAATATTTCATTACTGAAGAGCGCTGGCAGCAATATATGAAAATAAAGGAAGCCCAAGATCAGAAACATGGAACAGTTGGCTGTGTTGCGCTTGATAAAAGTGGAAACCTTGCTGCGGGTACATCTACCGGCGGAATGATGATGAAAAAATTTGGCCGCGTGGGTGATTCACCAATAATTGGTGCCGGTACTTATGCAAACAATAATACTTGTGCCGTTTCCGCAACCGGACATGGAGAATATTTCATTCGTCTGGGAGTAGCGAAAGATATTTCTTCTCTAATGGAATATAAAAATTATTCACTGGATCAAGCGGCGAATGAAGTTATCAATACTAAGCTTGCCAAACTAGGCGGGACCGGCGGCGTAATAGCGATCGATAAAGATGGAAATGTCGCGATGCCTTTCAATACTGAGGGAATGTATCGGGGATATTTGGTAAATGGTTCCGCGCCGGTAGTAAAAATTTATAAAGATTAGACTAATTTGCAGATGCTTAATTTTTACAACGGGGGTTATTAACCACAACGAAGAATGGAGTGCATTAATGACCTTAGAAGTAGGCGTAAATTATTTAGCCGTACTTACGTGCGGAATTATTGCAATGACAGTTAGTTATTTTTGGTATAGTCCCTTTTTGCTAGGCAAAATGTGGCTGGACTCAATGGAAAAAAACGAAGAGGAAATACGCAAAGATTCTAAGCCGCTAAAAACGTACGGCATTTCTTTTATAGGATATTTAGTAATTGCATATTCACTAGCACGTATCATGATTTATGTAAACGCCACAACAGTAACAGAAGGAATGCGTATTGGTTTTTTATGCTGGTTTGGATTTACGTTAACCACAATGACTATCAATGCTCTGCTGGAAGGAAAATCGCTAAGGCTTGTTCTTGTTGACGGAGGGTATCATTTAATAGTCTTTTTGTTATTCGGAGTAGTTCTTGGCGCTTGGCAATAATTTCGAAATAATCTTTGAGCATAATGAACATTTCTCTTGTAGTTTTTGATCTCGATGGAACTCTAATTTCTTCTCACGAGACAATTTATAAAACCACAGTGCACGCTCTTCACAAAGTTGGAATTGATGCAGAAATGCCGGAAGAAAAATTTTATGAAAAAATCGGCTGGCACTTTGAAGATATTTTCCGGGAGTTTGGTTTTGCTGTTTCGGATTTCGAAAAATTTATAAATATTTATAAATCGCACTACTTCGATTATCTGGATTCTTCTTACGTATATCCCGGCGTAAGAGATATACTCTCAATTTTGAAAAAGAAAAAAATATTTACATCGTTATTAACAACTAAAGGACAAGACCAAGCAGAACTTCTTCTTTCACACTTTGAGCTAATTGATTATTTTGATTATGTAATGGGAAGAAGGCCGGGTATTGCTCATAAACCATCACCGGAACCGCTTCTTAAAATTTGCGAAGATCTAAAAGTAAAACCGCAAAACACATTGATTGTTGGAGATACTGAAATGGATATAATTTGCGGCAAAGAGGCCGGGGCTAATAACTGCGCCGTAACTTATGGTTATAGAAGCAAAGAGTTTTTGCTTGGCCAACAACCCGATTTTTTGATTGACAAAATTGAAGACATAGAGTATATAGTTGGTGGAATGTAAAATGATTAAGGAGACTGTGCTATGGATAAATCCGGTAAAGTTTCTGTCAGCAATATCGGAGGAGTGGCCTCGATAAGTTTTTCTCACCCTCAAAGTAATTCCTTGCCTAGCAGAATGCTCAAAGAACTAACCGATTCAATAAATAAATTCGCTCACGATAAAAACGCCCACGTAATAGTAATTAGAAGTGAAGGAGATAAATCCTTTTGTGCCGGCGCTTCGTTCGATGAAATGCTGGAAATAAAAGACTATAAAACCGGAAAAGAATATTTTATGAATTTTGCACTATTGCTAAATGCAATGAGAAAGTGTCCAAAATTTATAATTGCCCGCGTTCATGCTAAAGCTGTTGGCGGTGGGGTCGGAATTGCAGCTGCCGCAGACTACACTTTAGCAACTAATGACGCTTCAATTAGGTTGGGCGATCTAGCGCTTGGTTTAGGTCCTTTTGTTGTTGGCCCGGCAGTAGAGAGAAAAATAGGCAAGACAAATTTTATTACAATGTCTATTGATGCCGAATGGCACGATGCGTTTTGGGCAAAGCAAGCCGGTTTGTTCACAAAAGTTTTTGCCACCAAGCACGATCTTGATGAAGCAGTTTCGGCGCTCGCAAAAAAAATATCTTCTTGCAGTCCGGAAGCAATTTCTGAAATGAAAAAAATATTTTGGGAAGGAACAGAAAATTGGGACTCGCTCCTTGAAGAAAGAGCCGAGATCAGTGGAAAACTAGTGTTAAGCGACTTCACTAGAAATTATATGAAAGGTTTTAAGGGAAAATAGAAATACCTTTTGTCAATATGCTTCTTAACTAGCAGAAGATTCCATATTTTTCGATACAATCATGTATTGGAAAAATATGAACCGCTCGGAACTTCGTTACCACCATTTGGGAATACCAACAAAAGAAAAACATGAGGGGGAAATATATCTTGAAAAATTCAAGGTATATGTTGCCGGTTATGATACAAGTCCATACAAAATTGAGTGGATGCGCTACGAAGAAGACTCGCCGGTAAATAAACTTGTACAATCCGTTCCTCATGTAGCGTTCGAAGTTGATAATCTTGAAGAGGCGATAGACGGAAAGGAAATATTAATAGAGCCGAATAGTCCATCGGAGGGAATTATGGTTGCGTTTATAGTTGATAACGGCGCACCAGTTGAATTTCTTCAAATAGATAAAGCGAAAAGCGATGTACATTGAAAATAGCGCTTTCAAAAAAGCAAATTGGAAATATTTAGCTTTATTTTATTTCCGCTGCGGTAAGATTAAAAATTAATTACAGTACAGAATATATCGGTGGAGGAAACGGCGCCTATTATTTAGTTCTAGTGAGAAGCATATTAGAAAAGGGGAATATATTTAACAGAGAATTCCCTTTAGTGTTTTGGCTTGAAGCCGGTTTAGCGTACATACCGATAAAACTAGGTCTGATGAATATAAATTCCGCAATTGATTTTGCAACGCGCGTATTTGATTCGGTTGTTCCGCCGCTTTCAGTAATTCCAGCATATTTGCTTACACAAAAACTTTTTGGCGATAAAGAAAACCACTTCCCGAAATTTGTGATTGCGGCGTTCTCGATTTTGTACATATCGTTTTTTATGCTTGTCTCCGATTTTCAAAAAAACAGCCTTGGATTGCTCTGGCTCTTTTGGCTACTATACTGGCTATTAAAAGTACACGAAGAACGGTCGCTTAAAAACATTTTATTTGCCTCGCTATTTTTCTTGCTAACCGCCGTTACGCATTACGGTTGTATTGGTGTTGCAATTGCAATTGTTGCTGCTGATTTGTTGATAACGCAAGCATTAAAGTTTAGCTGGAAGCAACTGCTAACCGGAATAATCTCTGCTCTATTTGTTTTTCTTTTCGCCTTTGCAGTTGTAAATATTATTAGTCCGTGGCGTCTTATGTCCATGCTCGAAATTCCTTCGAAGATATTTAACAATCCGGTTTTTGTTTTTATAATTTACAGACAGCCCGCTATTTCACCGATAGATATAATTACAATAGCATTTGTGAATACTATTGCAATTACGTCGTTGATATTGTTCTTCAAGAGAGCGAAATCGTTAAATAGAAATCACAGAGGGTTTATTGCCTCAATGATATTGCTTTCGCTTTTTCTAGCCTCACCATTTCTTGGCCTAGAGTATGCGCAGAGGTTATATTTTATTTCGTACTTAACTGCGTTGCCGCTGCTGTCATTTATTTTCATAAATATTAACTCCACGCTTACACGAAAAATTATGATTGTCTTTTTGATTATCGTTTTATCGCTCTCGGCTATGTTGAGTTTCGGGAGACCAAATTATTCCAATATGAGCAAAACACTTTACATAGAATTGATAAAGATGAAAAATGTTTTACCGGAAGAGGAACGATCTTTAATTGTTGCCCGTCACGGATTGGAGTTTTGGTCAACTTGGGTTTTCAGAAACAATGCGGTTCGTCAAACAACGTTAGCTCCGGTTTACTGGCGCTGGTTCAACAAAGTATATTTTATAATTCAGAAAAAAGATAAACCTCCGTTTGGACCGGCGGGCATGTTTGGTAATTCGTTTCGCGAACCTTCAATTCCGAAAGAAAGCAGACGCTTATTCAATGGAGACTACTTCGAATTGTATTTAAGTACAGAAACGCCGCAAGATTTTTCAATTTTTAAAGAGAGCTTTCAATGAGAAAATTAATTTTGTTTATCTCAATTTTATTTTCAGTTACAATGCACGCCGTGCAATGGGATTCGCTAAAAATTGCCAGGCTGTTTGGCAAAAACACCGGAACCATGATCATATATGACAAAACGAAAGAAGTATATTTTCGATATAACCAACCGCGTGCGGCAGAAAGATTTACTCCGGCATCTACATTTAAAATTCCCAATTCTCTTTTTGGTATTGAATCCGGAGTAATTCCGGATGAGGACTTCGTAATCAAATGGGATGGAGTAAAGCGCTGGAGAAAAGAGTGGAATCAAGACAACACACTGGCTTCTGCAATGAAATATTCTTGTGTTCCATACTATCAAGAATTGGCAAGGCGGGTTGGCAGAGAAAAATCGGGCAAATATTTGAAAGACATTTCCTATGGTAACGCCTTGATTGGAGATAAAGTTGATATGTATTGGCTGGATAACTCCCTTAAAATCTCGGCAGAAGAACAAGTGGCATTCTTAAAACGATTCTATGATTATAAACTTTCCTTTGCTAGAAGAACGGTTGATATTGTTAAAAAAATTATGCCGGAAGAGAAACACAAAAATTCCATAATGAGATTTAAAACCGGTACTGGAACCAAAGAAGATGGAGTCTGGATTGCATGGCTTGTTGGCTATGTTGAAAGTAAAGGGAATGTTTACTTCTTTGCGTTTAATGTTGAAGCGCTAAGTTTTGAAAAGGCAGATAAGCTTAGAAACGAAATAACGCGCAAAGTTCTAAAACAAGCGGGAATATTAAATTAAGAGGTGCCATTAGCAGTATGAAAAAACTAAGTGAAACTTTTATTTATCCCGTTAAATCGCTCGGCGGAATTTCCGTTAAAGAAGCGGAAGTCACCGACCGTGGATTGAAATACGACCGGCGCTGGATGCTGATAGATTCGACTGGAAAGTTTTTAACGCAGAGAGCTCATCCCCAAATGGCGTTAATCAAAGTTGATCTTTCCAAAGACACTTTGTTTTTCCGTAACATTAAAAACACCGATCAGTACAGTGTAGGGATAAATGAAACAACCGGAAAGAAAATTGATTCTGTTGTTTGGGATGACAAAGTAGAACTCTTTCAAGTGAACACAATTGCTGACGAATGGTTTAGCCAAGCTCTTAATACTAAATGCAAGCTTGTGTTTATGCCGGAAGAAACAAAAAGATTGGTTGATAAAGCATACGCGCAGAATAATGAAATAACCAGTTTATCAGATGGTTATCCGTTTCTGATAATTGGTCAAGCTTCACTTGATGATCTTAATTCAAAATTAGCCGAAAAAATTCCGATGAATCGTTTCCGGCCGAATCTAGTTTTTACCGGCGGTGTTCCGTTCGAAGAAGACACGATGAAAAAATTTTCTATCAGTGGAATAACATTCTACAGCGTAAAACCGTGCGGCA
>CAZEDR010000130.1:0-9038 GCA_964510975.1 uncultured Melioribacter sp.
GCAATGTTGTTTCTTCAATTACTTCTTCTTTCTCTTCGCGTCCGGAAGATTTTTTCTTCTGTGTAAATACTTTCTGATTTTTCTGATCATCCGATAGACTAACATTAACATTTGTTAATGGTATACCGGCAGACTGCATATTCTGTTTTAGCTGCTCAATATTCGATTGAACAAACTGTTTTACCTGTTCATTCTCAACTTCAATTTTTGTAATAATCTGATTCTCGATCATATCAACAGTCAATTTAACTTTACCAAGATTTTCCGGTGTTAATTGTAAAGTCAAAGTTTGTTTTTCACCTTGTTGAATCAGTTTAGAAAATTCCGGAAGTATTTCTTGTTGTTTAACAGTTTTAAACTGTTCGTGTGCTGGTTTTGGATCACTTTGTAATTTCAAATTCTCGGCACTAAAGCTTTTCTCTGATCCGCTAACTTGGTTTAGATTATTCTTAAATGTTTCCGAAGAATTTGATTTAGCGTTTTCTTTATCAGAGTTTTGATTCAATTGTTGTTCGGCAGATGAATGCTTTATTTCCTTTGCTTCGCTTGCCGAAATATTTTTTGTATCAGCCTCTATCTTTGTTTCCGCTACTTTTTCTTTAACCGCGGTGTTCTCAACAGTAGCAGCTATAACAAATTGTTCACTCTTATCAATCTTTTTTGTATTCGTTTTTGCAGATTCCACAATTGGCTTATCAGCCGCATCAGTATTGGCTTTTAATTCTGTTGTATTAGTTTCTTTACTTACCTTTTGCGAAGATTTATTGTTTATCTCACTCGCTTCTTGAAGATTTTTATCGACTCTAGCACTTGCTTTAGCTGCAACTTTTACCAATACCTTGCCTTCAGATGACACTTCAAGATTGCTTTCACTCAGTTGTGTATGAGAGCTAACTTTCTGATCCTTAGAACTATCAGTAGTGTTCTTAACTTCAATTTCCTGAACTTTACTTTCTTCTTCAGATGGAAGCATTTTCTCAGTTTTAGTTGCAAGAAATTCTTCTTTAGAAATTAATTTTGGTCTTCTATCTGAATGCTTTGCAACATTTTTCTCAGTTACTTTTTTCAGAACTGTTTCGGATTTTCCATCGGCTCTTAACTCTGGATTCTTATTACTTGTTTTTATTTCCTTCGCTTCAGTAATCGCTGGTTCCGACTTTAGCGGTTCCTTAGCTGAAAGTATCGGTTTTTCAGTTTGCTGTGCATCTTTGCTTTCAGTTTTTCCAGTTACTTCTTGCAAAACTGTTTCGGATTTTCCATCGGCTCTTAACTCTGGATTCTTATTACTTGTTTTTATTTCCTTCGCTTCAGCAATCACCGGTTCCGGCTTTAGCGATTCCTTAACTGAAAGTATCGGTTTTTCAGTAGTCTGTGTCTCTTGGCTCTCTATTTTCTGAGCTTTTACATCTGAAGGCGCAACGCCCTTTACGTTAGAAATAGTTGGTTTCTCAGCATTAAGTTTGGTTGCATTATCCAACGACGTCTCTACATCAACTGAATCATCAAAAATGTTAAGTTTTGCTTGAGATGTCTCAACTTCTTCTTTGATTTCCGCTTCACCAACTGCAACATTATTAAGCGGCATTGTATCCGGCCGGGTATTTATCTGAGATTGTTTTAAATATTCTGTTTCCTTGTTTACAATAGAAGAAACAACTTTCTCATTCACGAATGGTTCATATTTTACGTTTGATGAAACATCTTTTGGATCAGAAATTTTTTCATTTAAGCTTGGATTCTTAATATCATCATTCAGTAGTGGTTTTATATCTGCGTCAACTTCTTTTTCTAAGCTTGGTGAAAAAGTAACTGTTTTTGTTTCACCCGAATCAATCGCATTTTTTTGATTTACACTTCCACTTTTTACTTCTGTGGTAAAGAGATTTTTTACATCAGCCTCTGGTGTTGGCTTTGAAGTTGCTTTAGCATCACTTTCTACTTTAAAGGAAGTAGAAACATCTTTCGTTTCTTTTGCATCAACTGCTGGAGTGTCTACAATAGATGATTTTACTGGCTGATCTGGCTCTTCACTTACAATTATAGGTGTTGCTAGAGATTGCTTCGTAAATTTTATTTCACTCATTTCGCTGCGCGAAGCAAATCCCTTGAAGATGGATCTTTCTTCTCCGGTTAAACCATCCATTAAATAACTCAGTGCAGTAGAAGAGGGCTTCTGATTCTGCACTGATTTATCGGCTGAAATTACAAGATTTTGTTCGCCAGAGACATTTGCAGAGTTTGGTAAAACAATCTTTGTGGTTGGCTTATTTTTATCAACTTGTCGAGTTTCTAAAGGCGTATTCTTTCCTACGTTCTTCGTCTCTTTAGCAGTTGAATTTTCAGCTGTTGGTAAACTAACAACATTTTCTTCGCCCACAGTAGCTTTCAAAGTTTTTTCCGGCTCAGACGCAGCTACAGAAGGTTTCGCTTCAGATACATGTTGTAAATTTTTGAAAAGTTCGTAATTGGAACTGTTAGCTGAAAACTTGAAAATATTTATTTCATCAACTGCTATTGATTTTCCTTGTGGCGTCACTTCAGTAGAAACAGATTCTTGATTAGAATCCCCGTTAAGAGAAATTAATTGTAATTTTGGCTCAACAAAGACTTGCGGGGCTTCAATTTTAATTATCTCTGCTTTATAAAATACTTTTGCAATTGATTCGCTGCTCTTTTCATCAACATCAAAGTATTCCGGATTTTCTTCAACTAAATCATTCTCTGATAATTCAACTTCTTCTTCGCCATTAGTTTTTATTTCTGATACTATCACCGGAGCGTTCGGAATTATTCCTTCATTTACCATCAGTTTATTTACAAAACTGAATTCATTATTAATATTTCTGCTTGTAGAATTTTCATCAACTTTGATAGGACTAATGGTAATAGATAACTTGTTTGAACCATTCTTATAAGAAATTGATAACGGCTTTGTTAGTTCACTGAAATCATTTGTGTTTGTAAGTGGAATCAAAGAAAAGCTTGATTTATCAATGAAATCGCCACTCAACTCAATCAGCTTATCTTCCGGAATAACAAACTGAAGTTTCTCAATTAATGCGTTATCTACCTTATGATGTGTCCCCGAAACATTAATCTCTCCATTTTGAGATATGAGAGAATTAATAAATTGACCGATGGATTCAAACTCTTCTGATGAAACTTTGATAACATTTTCTGATGAAGCAAATATTTCTAAAGTTGAATCGACCTTACTTGTGTCTAATTCACTTGTTGCTAGCGGCGAGTTTTCTTGTTCGCAAACTTTAATAATGTCTGAAAATAGAAAAGCATTAGAACCGGCTTTTTTAGAGCCAATTGCTAATGTTGGTTCGGTATCAGTAAGCTTATCTATTATGAAATTGCTAAAATTCATCAATTCACGCTTATTATTCTTGTCACAACTTCAGGTTTCAATTCAGCCAATATTTCAGCTGCTTTCTTCTTTTTCATTTTAAGAATGATATCTCTGGCGATATTATCGGAGTAACCCAGAATTACTTTAGCGGCTTTCTTCGAATCCATAACCTCATAGAGCTTAACTGTTTCGGCAACCCAGCTCTTATAAATGGAGTCCCGGTTAACAACAGATTTCATATTTGTTTTAGGAACCATAGGATTTTCGGTAACCGGTGCAGATTCTGTTTTCCCCTTTGCAGCTACTTTTTCCTTGGAATTATTAATTGCGGCTAACGTACCATTGCTTGATGTCGGGTTATTTACAGTTGAATCTGACGCAATCGCAGTAGAATCCGCCACTACCATTGTTGAGTCACTTTTAAGGGAATCAGCAGCCACAACACCGGGTTTACCTTCTGGTTGTTTTGCATGTGGAGGGCTAAAATCAAACTCGAACATACTGTTAAACTGTCCGTTGAAATAAAATAGGCCTCCTGTTACAAGTCCAAAAGCAAACAAAAATATTACGATATAAACTAATGTATTCTTCACGACCGTTCCCCGTTATAATTTCTTAGAGCTACTTCGTTAAGTGCTTTCAATTCGTTTTTCCGTTCATCAATTAGAAAATTCTGTAAATCGTTTTCTTTAATTATTTCCAGCGATTTTATTTCTTTTTTCTTTTCAATAAGCTCAAGCTGTTTTTCATTTTTTTTACGATTAAGGATGTTAATTTTTTTTTCAATGGCCTCAACTTGATGCCTCAGATGCGATTCATACATCTTCATACTCTTAAAATCCGCAACTGTTGAGGATTTCTCCATCGACTGAATTGAAATTCTCTTCAATTCATTACCAATGTGTCTCATTTCAAACATTAAATCGTCAATCTCTTTGTTAATTCGGGAAAGCTCTTCTTGAACTTTTTTTTCAAGCATTTCCTTTACTTTCATAATCGATTGAAACTTGAAAACGTATTTTGCCATTTTCTCTCTATACTATCGGAGCTTCTATAATTTGGTTTAGCCTTTCAACCGATTGATCATACTTGGCTTGCTCAAATACATCCTGCTTCAAATAACTCCGTAACTGATTTATTTTGGATAATGCATGATCGATTTGAGGATTGCTGCCTTTAGAATAAGCGCCGATGTTTATCAAATCTTCGGCTTCCCGGTAAGTAGCAAGTATTTCGTTAAACTTCATTGCTCTTTGGTAATGATCGCGGTCGATAATATCCGGCATTACTCTGCTTACACTTTGCAATGTATCTATTGCAGGATACTGTCCTTTGTTTGCAAGCTTGCGGGAAAGAACAATATGACCATCTAGAATTGAGCGGACTGCGTCAGCAATCGGCTCTGTCATGTCATCACCATCAACAAGAACAGTATACAAACCGGTGATTGAGCCTTTATCTGTTGTTCCGGCGCGCTCTAATAATTTTGGAAGCATAGCAAATACAGAAGGTGTATAACCTTTTGTGGTGGGAGGCTCGCCTACAGTTAAACCAACTTCTCTTTGTGCCATAGCAAAACGGGTAACAGAATCCATCATAAGCATTACATCAAGACCAAGCTCACGAAAATATTCCGCGATTGTAGTTGCAACGTAGGCGCCTTTCATTCTTATTAATGGAGACTTATCGCTTGTTGCACACACTACAACTGATTTAGCTAAGCCTTCTTCGCCTAAATCACGTTCAATAAATTCGCGGACTTCTCTTCCACGTTCTCCAATCAAAGCAATAACGTTTACATCGGCACTCGTGTTTCTTGCAATCATACCAAGAGTAACACTTTTGCCAACGCCGCTGCCGGCAAAAATGCCAACCCGCTGCCCTTTACCAATTGAAAGCAATCCATCTATAGCTCTTATGCCGGTTTGAATTGGAGAAGCAATTCTTTTTCTTTCAAGAGGATTGGGAGGCTCGCGGTGTGCATCTCTAGTTGAGTGATAAGTAATATCACCTTTCCCGTCAATTGGATTTCCCAAACCATCAATAACGCGCCCAAGTAATTCTTTGCCGACACCAACAGTAAAACTTTTACCGGAAGCTTTAATTTCGCATGCTGGAGAAATGTTATGAATCTCGCCTATGGCAATTGATAAAACCTTACCATTCTTAAATCCTACAACTTCCGCTTTACAAATCTCACTTCCGTTTTGATCTACTATCGTACAAATTTCTCCTAGAACTGCATTCGGACCAACTGAAACAATAACCAATCCTATTACATCTATAACTTTTCCATTAACACGAATAGATTCCGATTTGTCTATAATGCCTTTGTATTTATCTAAAAGTTGATCATGGATATACATTTTATTTTAGACTCTCTTCAAGTTTTCTTCTCAGTTCAGTAAGCTGAGTCGAAATTCTTGCATCAACATTTCCAATTTCTGTTTCAATTAAGCAGCCCCCTTTTTCAATGCGGTCGTCCCCCTCAATTTTTATTTTATTGAATGAGCTCGTATTCAGCATATTCTTGCTGTCGATATTCAGTTCTTCAACGTCTTGCGGATTTAGTTTTAATCTAACTTCGTTAGCACCAATAATTTTATTTACTGCAACCTTCACATTTTCGTTAATTATGGTTCTATCTTCAATTTCTCTATAAACAATTTTTTTAGCAATTTCATATGCGGTTTCAATTACAAGACTTTCAAATGCTTTTTCCATTTCCAGAAGGTTTTCATCATACTGCTGAAGGATGTTATACACTTCTTCATATTTACGAATTAGCTTATTGGAATAGTCCTGCTCAAGATCTCTTCTGGTTTTCTCCTGTCCTTCGCGGAAACCCAGTCGGTAGTAATCATCCAGCTGCCGTTTAAGCAAATCCGGTTCTGTCTCTTCTGTAAAGTTAGAATTACCAATTCCGGCAACTTTCAAAGTCGATTTGCTTGAACGCCCGCTGAATTTAATTACATCAGACATAAACTTCTTCCGGCCCGCCTCTCAAGTTCAAGGATATTTCGCCTTGTTCTTCAAGCGCTTTAATTACATCAATAATTCTAGCTTGAGCGCCTTCAACTTCTTTCAGTTTAACCATACCCATGTATTGTAATTCTTCTTTGAGAAGATCAGCAGCACGTTCGGACATGTTTTTGAATATTTTATCGCGCAATTTGTCTTCTGCAGTTTTGAGTGAGAGCGCAAGATCTTTTCTATCAACTTCTCTAAGAATTTTCTGTATGTCTTTATCGTTGATGTTAACAATTTCGTCGAAGATGAACATGAGGCGTTTAACTTCGTAAGAAGTTTCCGCGTCCATATCTTCAAGCTTGGTAAGAATTTCTTTTGCCATTCCAACATTAGCTCTGTTGAGTATTGCAGCTAAGCATTTAGCGCCGCCAAGTTTACCAACAGATTGACTCATAGACGCGCCGGCAATTTCATCTACTACATGTTCAATTTGCTTTAATGTTTGCGGTGCAATTTTTCCAAGTGTTGCAATTCTAAATGCAACATCAACACGAAGTTCTTCCGGAATTTCCTTCAATGCATTGGCTGTTTGATCGGGAGCTAACTGAGAAAGAATTAGCGCCATAGTTTGCGGATGTTCTTTATTCAAAAAGTTAACAAGCTGTGCCGGCTCTGCCTTCTTAAGTACATCAAAACCTTTAAGCGTTGTTAACCGTTTAATTTTATCTAAAATTTCTGAAGCTTTACTCGGGCCATATGTTTTTTCTAGAACTGCCTGGGCATAATCCAACCCGCCTTCAAGCACATACTCGCGGGCAGTAACCATGTTATAAAAATCAAAAATTACGGTATCTACAGTCTTTGAAGAAACGTTTTTTACTTTGGAAATCTCGGCGGTTATCAACTCCACATCTGTCGAGTCCAAATGCTTCAAAACAGATGATGCCGCTTCAACATTTAAAGCAACCATCAGCATCGCTGCCTTTTGCAGTCCGTTTACTTCATCTTTGGTATCTACTAAAGCTAGTTTATTATTAGGCTTCATCTTCATGCATCCAGGCGTTTATTAGTTTTGCTGCGTCCATTGGATTTTTTGTTACATAGTTTACAATTCTTTCCTGCTGGTTTTTCTTTGCTAAGGCGTCTTCGGAAATTTCATCTTCTATATCGCCCATAGGCAGCAGCATCTTTTTCTTTTTTTGTCCTGCTAGTTGCTGCGCGCCGCCACCTCCTTTGGAGTCACTTCGTCCCGGCAAAGCACCCATGGATTCCGACGCCATTGCATAATTGCCGCCGCTTACTGTTCCAATTACTATTCTCTCATTTTTTAATTTTTTCATCAAACTCTTTAATACGAAAAGAGATGAAACTATAGCCACCAAAATGAAAACAAGGTTTATATATTCGTTTGCATCCGGCAGAGCGGACATTCCGGCTTCTTCAGTAACTGTCTCATCAACTTTTGTTTCGAAAGGTATATTCACAATTGAGAATTGATCGTTTCGTGTTACATCAATTCCAATTGCATTTTTAATTAACTCTTCCAATTTCTTTATTTGATCGGCGGGTCTTGTATCGAAAACTATTGTTGTCTTTCCATCTTTTTTTACCTCGCGCGGTATATCATTAATAACTGCCGCTACACTCAATCTTTTAATATTGCCGCTTCCTTGAACAACATTTTCTACCGTCTTACTTATTTCATAGTTCGTTACATTATTTTCGTTCATGGCAGAAGTAGTATCATTTTGCTGGCGGCCATTGTTTGCAGTCTTAGCAACTCCTTCACTCACAACTACTTGAGATTCCGGATCGAACTGCGTCATAGTTTTTTCAACTTGATCAAAATTCAAGTCCGCAGTTACTTCAACAACTGCATTTCCAAACCCAAGCACATTGTCCAGTATCGATTGAGCTTTTTGAACTAGATGACCCTCAACGGATTTTTTAATTTCGTACTGTTTAGCAGATGCAAATGCCATAGGGCCTTCTTCAGCATCGTTATTTAATATTCTTCCTTTTGTATCAATGATAGAAACCTTTGCCGGTTGTAATCCTTCTACACTTCCGCAAAGCAAGTTTACAATAGCTTGTATGTTTTCTTTTGATGGAGTTGAATTGCTTCTTAATTTTATTACAACAGAAGCCGTAGGTTGTTTTTCTTCTTCTCTAAAAATTGTTTTCTTCGGCATAACAACATGAACGCGCGCCCATGCAATTCCTTCTTGCTGCTGAATTGTACGTGCAATTTCTCCTTCAAGCGCCCGCTTAAAATTCAGATTCTGCATGAACTCGGACATCCCCATTGTTGTCTTATCAAAAATCTCATAACCAATTACTCCGGAGCTTGGAATTCCTTTTCCGGCAAGGGTTAAGCGCAGTTCATATACTTTTTCGCGCTGAACTTTTATTGTTTGTCCGTTATCATCAAGCTTGAATAGGATTTTCTGAGAGTTTAAATGTTCTACAACTTTTCCGGCATCTTCTTGAGAAAGACCGGAGTATAAAGTGGAATAAGTTGGTTCATTTAGAATGAACATTAAAACAGCTAGTAAGGCAACAGTTGTTACAACACCAACACCAAGCATAATTTTTTGCTTGGGATTCAACTTGCCTAATATTCCCGTAAAAGCTTGTAATGGATTCGTATTCATGTTAAACAGGTATCCTTGTTAATTCTTTGAACATATCAACTGCTTTGTTTCTTATT
>CAZEDR010000131.1:0-9003 GCA_964510975.1 uncultured Melioribacter sp.
AAATATATTTTGACCAGAAAACAATGAAAAATAGAATTCTTATAGCGTTTCTTCTCCTAACATCGGTAATTACATTTGCCGGTGCTGATATTTTAAAACTTTCCGCACGCAGCCAAAATGGAAATGTTGTTGTTTTCTGGCAAGCCTCTAACGAAACAAGTCTTAAGCATTACGTAGTAGAAAGAAAAACAGTCAACGGAAGTTTTATTGATGTTGGTACTGTTGAACCACGTTCCGATAAAAACTATGAGTTTGTAGATCAATCCGCATTTAAGAGTTCTGAAGTTCTCTACGTTTACCGTTTACGCATTGTAGACGCAGACGGTTCTATTAGCCATTCTTGGGAAGTTGCAGTTCCTCATAATGTTTCCAGTGTTAAGAGAACTTGGGGAAGCATTAAAGCTTTATTCCGTTAATTGTTGGCCACATCTTTTTCATCCATCTAAATGATTAAAACAAATCAACAAATTATTCTTGCGTCCAAATCTCCGCGTAGAAGAAAACTATTAAAACAAATCGGGCTTAAGTTCAAATCGTTTTCGGTTGATCTTCACGAAGAAATTCTTGATGGCGAACATCCAATTCAGACTGTAAAGAGATTATCACTTCACAAACTTGAAGCTGCTTCTAAAAAAATCAAAGATGGAATTGTAATTACCGCAGACACTATTGTTGTTTTAGATAAAGAGATAATCGGCAAGCCGAAGAACGAAAAAGACGCTTTCAAAATTTTATCCAAACTTAGCGGAAGAACTCACGAAGTCTATACCGGTTTTGCAATTCTAAACATGAGAACCAAGCAGAAGATTGTTTCTTATGAAAAAACGAAAGTTACTTTCCGGAAGCTTACCAAAACCGAAATACTTGATTACATTAAAACCGGCAGTCCGATGGATAAAGCCGGCGCTTATGGAATACAAGACGATTTTGGCGCTGTGTTTGTGGAGAAGATTGACGGTTGTTATTACAATGTTGTAGGTCTTCCTATTCAAAAACTGTATCAAGCACTTCAAAAAATTAGTTGAACCGGAAAATATTTTCCGCATCCTTTTAGTTTTATCCGAATCTAATTAACTTACTTCAAAGATTTACAGTTGTGGTTTCTAGAGAAAAATTTTATTGATAAATAAAAGAGGTTGAAATGCCGAAGTTCAAAAAAATAGTTGTACCGACAGTTGGTGAAAAAATTACAATAAAAGATGGAAAGATTTCTGTGCCGGAAAATCCAATCATTCCATTTATAGAAGGTGATGGAACCGGTGCCGATATTTGGTTTGCATCCAAAATGGTTTTTGATGCAGCAGTTGAAAAAGCTTATGGTGGAAAAAAGAAAATAAGCTGGATGGAAATTTATGCCGGCGAAAAGGCTGTTAAGACTTATGGAAAGAATCAGTGGCTTCCGGCAGAAACTCTTACAGCTATTAAAGAATACATTGTTGCAATTAAAGGACCTCTTACAACTCCGGTTGGCGGTGGTATTAGAAGTCTTAACGTTGCTCTCCGGCAAGAACTGGATTTGTTTACTTGCGTTCGTCCGGTTAAATATTACACCGGCGTTCCAAGTCCCATGAAGAGACCGCAAGATTTGGCTATTACAATCTTCCGCGAAAACACAGAAGATGTTTACGCTGGTATAGAATTTAAAAGTGAATCGAAAGAAGCCACCGATCTAATCAAATACATAAACAAAAAATTTGATAAGAACATTCGCATAGAATCGGGTATTGGAATTAAGCCGATAAGTAAATTCGGCTCACAGCGTTTGGTAAAGAAAGCTCTGGAGTTTGCAATTGAGAATAACCGCAAAAGTGTTACTCTTGTTCACAAAGGCAACATCATGAAGTTTACTGAAGGCTCATTCAAAGAATGGGGCTACGAAATTGCAGTAAAAGAATTCCGCGATCAGATTGTCACTGAAGATGAATTGTGGAAAAAGTTTAACGGTAAAATGCCGGAAGGAAAAATTCTAGTTAACGATAGAATTGCCGACAGCATGTTCCAGCAATTATTATTAAGGCCAAATGAGTATGATGTACTCGCGACACCAAATTTAAATGGAGATTACATTTCCGACGCAGCCGCCGCTCAAGTTGGTGGGCTGGGTATAGCTCCCGGTGGAAACTTGAGCTACCATTATGCTGTCTTTGAAGCTACTCACGGCACCGCGCCAAAGTATGCCGGACTTGATAAAATAAATCCGGGTTCCGTAATTCTTAGCGGCGTTATGATGCTTGAATATCTTGGCTGGAAGAAAGCAGCTAACCTAATTGAAAAAGCTATGCAGAAGACAATTAAATCGAAAACTGTTACTTACGATTTTGCCAGATTAATGAAAGGCGCAAAAGAAGTCGGCTGTTCCGACTTTGCGCGTCAGATTGTAAAAAATATGTAAGCAGTTTTTATTAGGTTTTAGCCACTCGGCAAAAGCAGTGAGCAGATATTTCAATCCCGCCAAAGGCGGGATTTTTATTTCGGCAATGGGCTTAATGCCTTGCGGATTTTGCATTTAATCATTATTTAGTAATTGAAGATATAAACTGTAGGGGATTACATGCCGAAACTCAAGATTTACAAGTGGATACTAACCGTCTTACTATTCTTATTCATATCATCTCTCTCACTTCAAACTAACGCGCAGACAAATAGTAAGGTTTACTCAAAATTTAATATCAACAGAATTTCTACTTACATCTACAACGATGGAATAGCTGATATTCAACCAAACGGAAATTCTGGATTCGAATTCCCTAAAGGCTCAAGTAAAGCTGCAAATTTCTGCGGCGGTTTTATCTGGGGTGGTAAAATCGATGGGGCAATTAATGTTGGAGGTGCTGCTTATCGTGCGGGTTTGTCACCGGGCAAAATACTTTCAAATGGCAAAGCTGCCGATCTGGGTTCTGATGATTCCAGAGTATTTAGGGTAAGAAGAGATTACAAAACTGCCGACTTAAACATTGAGGCTGAAGATGAAGATAAAACTGCAAGTGATATTTACGATCAATATGAAAAAGACTGGAATCAATGGCCGGCAGCAGATGGAGCTCCGTTTGAAGATGTAAATAAGAATGGTATTTACGAACCTTCAATTGACATTCCGGGAATTCTGGGAGCTAACCAAACTTTATGGTTCGTTGCAAACGATCTTGATTCAAATAGAACAAGGTATTTCTCCGGTACATTACCAATTGGAATTGAGATGCAAGTAACTGTTTGGGGTTATAAGTATGACGGCACTTATCGAGGTGATGCATTATTCAAACGTTATATTGTTATCAACAAAAGTTCTAAGGAAATTAAAGAAACACGATTTGGAATTTGGGCTGATCCGGATGTAGGTGATGCTGGTGACGATTTAGTTGGATGCGACACAACGCTGAACATGGCTTACATGTTTGGCTCAACAAATCAGGATGCTCAATATGGCAGTTTTTCTCCGGCTTTCGGCTATAGTTTATTACAAGGACCAATAGTTAATGGATTTCCGGATGATAAAGCAATCTTTAAAAACAAAATTGTGAGTGGAAAGAAGAATTTACAAATGTCTGCACTTGGTTGGGTGTTTAAGGGTGGTGATTGGGGTGATCCCCAATTTGGAAATACTGAAACCTCGTTTGAACTTTATAATTTTTTGAAAGGTAAATCAAAGTTGGGACTTGATGTGCAAATACCATCCCAGTTTGGCGGCGGCATAACAAAGTTCCCTTATTCTGGAGACTACGTTAGAAAGATCGGCTTTTATGATGGAGTAGAGTCCAGATCTTCCGATAGAAGAATGATGTTATGCGTTGGCCCATTTAATATGGCTGCCGGAGATACGCAAGAAGTAGTCTTCATGGAAAGCGCAGCCGGTGCGGATAGAATTAAATCACACCTAGAAGCAATAGACCAGTTAAAGAAAGATGTGGTCGCAGCTAAGAAGAATTACACGCATGAAAACAAGTATTATTTAAACCCGGCAACCTTAACAGTGGATATAATTAATCTTGATAGAAGAGTAGTACTCGATTGGGGAGAAAACAAAAACGAGTTAATGGAAATTGAAAAAGGCTATTACGAATTTGGATTTCAAGGCTATAATGTATATCAGTTTACCGATAGCAGCTATACAAAATCTACTTCCAAATTGGTTGCTACTTATGATAAATATGATGACATAAGTAAATTCGCAATGATCAAGTTCGATAATCTTCTGGACAGGTTTCAATCTGAAAATATCTTTTATTCACGTAATTCCGGAATTACTAGATATTATAGTTTAACTAAAGATGCATTTACTAATGAATCTTTGGTTAATTGGAAAGAACTTTATTTAGGTGTATCATATTTCTCTAGCCGGAAGGATGGCGATATAAATTACTATTTGGAATCAGATGTCTTTAAGTGCCGTGCTTTACCAACTTCTTCTTCAGATGGAACAAACAATAATACATTGGTTGGCACTTACTTCCCTTCAAGTCATGTCTCCGGAACAACTGATGAATATCAGATATATCTGCAAGCTATCAATCCTTCTCGTTTTGGAAATTATGATTACGAGGTTTCATTCAAACAAAATGCAACCGGATTCTATCTTAATCTGAAAAACCTCACAACCGGAAAAGATGTTTTTACAGATGTTTCACTAGAGAATTGGACCGAACAGCCTCACTTTGATGGCATAAGATTATCGTTAGAGAAATCCTATTTTTTTAAAAAGCTGCTAACTATAAGTGATGTTTTTCGCTTCAGTACAAAAGCAAGCTCATATAATAACCAGCTTTTGCTTGATGATCTTAAAAAAATAAATGTGTTTCCAAATCCTTTTTATGGATTAGCGAAAATGGACACACAGAATAATGATAAGTTTGTAACGTTTACTCATTTACCCCAGCGCGCTGTGATTAAGATTTTCAATGTTTCCGGACAAATAGTACGTACAATAGAGAAAGATTCTCCCGGCAAGACAGTGAAATGGGACTTGTCAAATAACAACGGATTTATTGTAGCCGGCGGAATGTATGTAGCCTTAGTTGAATTGCCGGAGTCTGGCAAAACTAAAATCCTAAAGCTAATTGTTATACCAAGTTCATCTTTACCTCAATTCTTTTAGAATAACAGAGCTAATGCTGTGCGTTTATTAAGTAAGTTTTCATAAATTTTGAACCGAAAAAGTCGAGTTAAAATTGCACAGAAACTTGTTAATTATTCTGATACTCTTAAATGTCCCGGCTGGAATATGGGCGCAGAATGGCGTTGTTAAATCATATTATCCAGATAGAACCGTCAAAAGCGAGCTATCTTATGTGAATGATATACTCGACGGCCCGGCGTTGTCATATCACGAAAACGGCAAACTGAAAGAGGAAAAAAACTATAGCCGCGGTATATTAAACGGATGGATACGCAATTATTACAATACCGGAATTCTAAAAGAAGAATATTTTGTTAAGAATGGTGTTATTGATGGTGATAAAAAACAGTATTCTGAGAGCGGGCAATTACTAAATATTATTTCTTACGATAACGGCTTGGCGGTTAACCGGCAGTATTTTGAAAAGCAGGAAGTGCTTTTGTTGGCTGGCAATAAAGAAGAAAAGCCGGAGCCCAAAAATGAAATAGTTAAACCGGCAGATGTGTTTACAAAAGCTTCATCTATTGAAGGAATTACAGCAATTCAAAACAAAATAATTTATCCTGAACATGCCAAGAGTTTTGGTTTAGAGGGAGAGGTTATTCTTCTAGCAACTATTGATGAACTGGGCTATGTTGTAAACACTGCGGTCAAAAAGGGAATCGGGTTAGGCTGCGATGAAGCCGCTATTGACGCGGTTAAGAAATCGAAATTTACTGCCGCTACTAAAAACGGCGAGCCTTTCCGTTCCGAAATTGAACTAGCATTAGAGTTTAGACTTCCGAAAGTAAAAGAGACTATTGCAGAGATTACGAAAGAGGAAATTGCAAAAGCAGCGGAACCGGAAAAGAGAAAGTTTGAAGAACATCTTTCTGTTATGTGCGAAGCGGATAGATGCCCTCGTCCGGAAGATGATCTTGAAACAATTTATTCCAGATTTCAGATACCAACCGTAGCAAAAGGTTTAAAACTGCGCGGCATGATTATCTTTGAGGGATTTGTAGATAAGTTCGGCACTTTAACACAAACAAAAATTATAGAAGGAATAGGCTACGGCTGCGATCAGCTTGTTGAAAACGCACTAAAGCAGTCTAAGTTTACTCCGGCAACAAAAAAGGGAGAGGCGATAGATGCTAAGATTATACTCAGCTTTCCATTTAGTTACGATCGTTAATGGCACTTCGCACAATTAATTCAAGCAATTCTTTTTGAATTTCCGCGCCACGGTTTCTGCCGTACCAGAGGTGCAATTGTTCAAGAAATTCTGTTTTGGTTTTTCCTTCTGCTTTCAGATTAGCAACAAGTTCTGCCGCCGGTTTAGGGCGTGGTCCCCACTGAAACAATTCATTTCCATCAACATCAAATGCAACCAGCTTGGGAATGCTTCTAGTACAGTTTGTTAAGTATAAATCAATAATCTCCGGATGTTTATCGCGCTGAATGATTTTTACGTTAATCTTGGAATTAAGCTTTGCAAGCTCAATAATGTAAGGAATGTTCTGAGCTGAATCGCCGCACCAATCTTCCGAAACGACCATCCATGTTTGCGGCTGAGTTATTTTAGCAAGCACTAGTTTAATTTCTTCAAGCGGTTTAAATGTTTTATGTATTCTGCTGCTTCGCTGAAAGTTTAATTTAGCAAGCTGCAAATGTTCATGCTCTTCTTCGGGATAAGCAGAAAAATTTTCCAGTCCCGACTTTATCTTAAACTGTTCAAAATATTCCTCGTAATCTAAACCGCTGTTCGGCAGCTTTTCTATTAATAAGCTTTCCATTTAACTTCCTTTTGTCGTGTCAAAATTAGTGCACTATATATAAGATGTAAAAGTTTGTTAAACGATTCTGTCCAAGTTCTTGTAAACAGTGTAGAGAAGAATAGACAGCATGTTAAAATTCACCTAAGAATGATCAAAAATTACCGCTTTTCTTTGGCATATACTTTGGGATATAGAATACAGAACATCAAAAGAGGTCAGTCATGAAAAAGACATTATTAATACTCTTTGCAATATTTTTTATTGCCGGATCAGAATTACTAGCAAAGCCCCGTCCGGGAGTATCGTTCAACTTTTTCTATTCATCTCTTCGTCCTTACGGTGAATGGATAGAATTAGAAGCCGATATTTATGCTTGGCGTCCTTCGCTAATAGGAAGAAACTGGCGCCCATATGCAAACGGACGCTGGAATTGGACACATAACGGCTGGTATTGGGATTCCTATGAACCATTCGGCTGGGCAGTTTATCACTATGGCCGCTGGTATGATGACGATTATTATGGCTGGATTTGGATTCCGGATTATGAATGGGGACCAGCATGGGTAGAATGGCGTTATGATAATAATTACATTGGCTGGGCACCGCTTCCTCCATACGCATCGTTCCATATCGATTTTGGAATAAGATTCTCAATAGGCTGGAACTCAAGTTACCGCTGGTGGAATTTTGTTCCTTACAGAAGATTCTGCGATTCTAGATTAGATTATTATTTACTCGATCATAGAAGAATTTCCAGAATATTCGACAGAACCAAATACCGCAATAATTACTATTACGATCGTGATAGAATAGTTAACGGAGGAATCGATCGCAATTTCGTTGAGAAAAGAGGCGGTTACAGAGTTGCAGAACGTGAGATCAGATCAATTAACGACAGAGATGAATACAATCGTTTACGAGGAAGAGATAATGAAAGAGTTTATACTTACAGACCATCCGATAATGAAGTTGGGCGTGTAAGAAACGATGATAAATTTGAGATCAAAAGAAGTGGCAGAAGTATTTCTTTAGAAAGAGAAAAGATAACTACACCAAGAATTACAGATCGAAATTTTGAATCTCAGAATGAAAGATCGCGCGATGTAACTTCCGGCAGAGAAAGAGTTAGAAATGATGAACCAAGAAGTATTGAAAAATCTCCGGAGACTTCCGAAAGAACACTGAACCGTCAGAGAGAAGAAATTCAGAGACGGGAATCCGAGCAGAGAGATGCTAACCGCGAAAGAGAAGAATTAAGAAAGAGAGAATCTCAGCGGCAAGAAATTAATCGTCAGCGGGAAGAAGAATCACGCAGAGAAGTTCAGAAAAGAGAAGCTGCGATAGAAAGAAATCGTACAATTGAAAAACGGCAATCTGAAAGTAGCGCTGAGAGAGAAAGAAAAGTTGAGTCTCGCAGAGAACCTTCTGCTGAAAGACGCGAAAGCAGAAGTGAAAACAAATCAAGATCGGAAAGCAGAAGCGAATCCCGCTCGGTTGAAAGAAGACGCTAAATAATTAGTGAACAAAGAGACACAGAAATGTGTCTCTCTTTTTATCTTTTCTAAGAGGTGAGATAATGAAAAATCTAAAATGCATAACCGCAATTATTTTTATTTCTCAGTTTATAACCGCTTGCATTGCATTCATACCTCCAAGTTATAAAGAGTCTGCTAGAGAGACTGTTGTTATAATACACGAGCCGGATCCGGTACTTATTCCCCAGCCGATAATAATTGAAGTTCCGGCACCTACTCATCCTCAGCCGCTTCCACCGGAAAAACCGGTAGTTATAAAAGAGCGTAAACCAAAAGAAATATCGGATGGAAGAGATCAAAATTCCGGGCGGGATGCAACAGAACGTCAGAGAAATTCGGGAGAAAGAAGCAGAAGGTAAAGGACTATGCTTTATAGAAATGAAAAAGGCTGTCACAAAAGTATTGTAGCCGCAACTTTTAAGTTGCGCTTACAGCAAAAAATTCGCAAGCTAAAGCTTGCGGCTACAAATGTTTTATGACTTAAAAGACGACCTTTTCCTAATTATAAATTATAAGCCTTCTTCGCTAAGCAGATAAACTAATAAAGCCATTGCTGCTGTGCCAAGCTGCATTTCACGGGGATGAACGGTTTCAAAAACAT
>CAZEDR010000132.1:0-4101 GCA_964510975.1 uncultured Melioribacter sp.
TGAACATTCTTTACAGTTTTCATCATCATAATTATATCACCAACATTTTTTCTAAGTGTAAAATTGTAATTGAAGCCGCTACAGCAGAAATTCCGATCAGCAGATAGAGATAGTATTTTAACATCACACAAAGTGTTGATGAAAAAATTCCATTTTGAAGCACTACTTGATTTAGGAAAACTTCAATCATAATATTTTGTGAATTTACCTTCATAAAGTTTCTGCTAATTGAATTGCTCTTGTTGCGATATCTAAAGCTGCGTTCGGTTTTGCAAACTCAACAATATTTTTCTTGAGCGAATTCTTTCTTTCTTCGTCAAACATTAATTCAGTTACTTTTGCAAATAATTCTCTCTCAACATTCTTATCGGCAATCAATTCTGCAGCGTTAGCCTCTAGAATAGCTTTTGCATTTTTATACTGATGATCTGCCGCAACATTAGCCGATGGGACAAAAATTACCGGCAAACCTAAGAGAGATATTTCCGCAATAGTTGTTGCACCGGCGCGTGCCAAAATCAAATCGCAAGCTGAATAAGCCGCGCTCATATCACTTATATATTCCATCACTTTAACGTCAGCATCATTGTATCTTCTAAATTCGTTGTAATAAACTTTACCGGTTTGCCAGAGAACTTGTATTCCTTTCTCTTTCAACTTCTCCAAACTATTTGCAACTACATGATTAAGCGATTTAGCTCCGCCGCTTCCGCCAATAACTAAAAGTGTTTTCTTGGAAAAATGAAGACCGAAAGTGCTCAATGCTTCTACTTTATCAATCAGCTTAAGATTTATCCTTATCGGGTTTCCGGTAACTTTTAATTTTTCTTGTTCTCTGAAATATTTTTTCGATTCTTCAAATGTGATATGTATTTCAGTTGCTATCTTTTCCAATTGTTTGTTACTCCCGGATAGCTATTCTGTTCAAGCAGCATAACCTTTGAACCGATCAATGATGCCATCCAGACAACCGGTCCGGAAACATAAGCTCCGCTTCCAATTGCAACTCTAGGCTTAAAAGCAAAATTGATTACTAACGATTGCAATAGCGACACAAGTATTTTGACCGGGAAAAGAATATTGTTCAAGTTAAACTTGCGAGCAAAACCGCTAATCCAAATGGTTTTGAAATTGAAATCATGTTCCGGCACAACGTGCGCTTCAATTTTATCTTTTGTTCCAACAAAAAGTATTTCCGCTTCCGGTTTTAGCTCTCTAATTTTTTGCGCAACTGCTAGTGCCGGGTAAAGATGGCCACCGGTTCCTCCGCCCGCAAAAATGAAACGATATGGTGTTCTTTTCTTACTCATACTTGCTGAATTTTTAACTCATCTGTTCTAACAGTTTGTCTTCCAACATTAATTATTATCCCAACAGAAACAGCAAAAAGAATAATTGATGTTCCGCCAAAACTTATAAACGGTAATGTTATTCCGGTTGTTGGAAGCAATCCGGTAACAACTGCAGCATTAATAAAGGCGCTGATGATGATGTTGAATCCTAAACCGAGAACTAGAAGTTGTCCAAATTTGTTTTGTGCTTTCTTTGCTATTACCATGCAAACCAAAAATAAAACGAAGTAGAGAACCAAAATTCCAATTGTTCCAATCAAACCCCACTCTTCACCAAGAATTGAGAAAATAAAATCGCCATAAGATTCCGGTAAGAACAAATCGCTTTGTCTGCTATGTCCGGGACCAACACCAAGCCAGCCGCCGCTCCCTAGGGCAATTTTTGCTTGCCTAACTTGAATATTGATATCTGTTCCATTTAATAGACTGTCGATATAAGTAAGAATTCTTTCCCGCGAATGTTTTAGAATCATTGCTGCGCCGCCAAGTGCAAAACCGGCGCTTGCAACAATTGCAATAATGTGTTTCCATCTGGCTCCGGCAACAAACATTAATACAAACGATGTAACAACAATTATTACACTAGTACTTACATTAGGCTGCATTAAAACTAGAACGCCAACTATACCAATCCATATTAGAGGGAAGATAAAACCGTTCTTAAAATCTTTAATCTTGTCTCCCATTTTTTCCAGCATAAAAGAAAGATGCATAATCAAAATTACTTTTGCGGCTTCGGATGGCTGAAACTGAATGAAGCCGAGATTAATCCAGCGCTGAGCGCCTTTTACTTTTGGAGCTAATAAAAATGTTAGAACTAAAACAACGATGATTGCAAACAGTGCTATCTTAGAAACATCGCGATACTTCTCATATTTAATTCTAGAAAACAAAACCATACCACCAACAGCAGCAACTATCTTCCATACATGAGATCGAAACAAATAGTAGATTGAATCAAACTTCATCATGCTGTATGTGCCGCTTGCAGTAAAAACCATAATTGCGCCAAGCGAAATCATAAACACTACAAGAAGAATCAATATTTTTACCCATGTATTCATCAGATTAATTTGTTCACCGCTTCCTTAAACACTTCTCCTCTATGTTCAAAATTGTTGAACATATCAAAACTTGCGCAAGCTGGTGAGAGAAGTAGAACTGAACCGGATTCAGCTTCACTTCTTGCAGAATTCACACATGCTTCCATACTTTCTTTCTTTTCAGTTGCTATAAACGAACCGAAATAGTCTTCAACCTTTTGTGCCGAAACTCCAATTGCATAAATTTTCTTTACATGTTCTTTAACCAAATCTCTGATGTCGTCGTAATTATTTCCTTTATCCTTGCCGCCAAGAATCAAGTAAATTGGTTTTGAAAAACTTTTGAGCGCTACAACAACTGAATCAACATTTGTCGCTTTCGAATCATTGTAGTATTCTACTCCATTTAACTCGCGCACAAATTCAATTCTATGTTCCACACCTTTGAATGATGCAAATGCATCACGAATTTTTTGATTAGGAATATTTAGCAGCTTTGCAATAGCCATAACCGGCAGAGCATTTGCAATGTTATGTTCACCTTTTATAAACAAATCATCAGATGAACAGACTTTGGAAACTTTACCAAACCATGCAAAATTCATATCGTCGTCTTTACGGTATGCGCCGACCTGGATTTCTTTTTTAACAGAGAATCCTAGTTTCTGAACACGAATGTTTTTCATTGTTGAAAGCGTATTCGAATCATCAGCATTGTATATATAAAAATCTTCTTCTACTTGATTTACAGTAACTTTTATTTTTGAAGCTACATACTTATTAAAATCGTTTTCATATCTGTCCATATGATCCGGAGTAATATTCAAGATCATAGAAAAGTGAGGCTTGAATTGTTCAGTAAAATCGAGCTGGAAGCTGGATGTTTCCAGCGAAACAAACTCTCCCTCTTTTACATCTAGCACGATTTCGGAAAACGGATTACCAATATTTCCAGCAGAATAACACTTCATTCCACATTCATTTAGAGTATGATTCATCAGCGCCGTTGTTGTTGTTTTCCCATTTGTTCCAGTGATTGAGATTACAGAGCCTTTGCAAAACCATGATGCAAATTCTACTTCGCTGTATATCTTAATTCCCTTTTGAACCGCTTTTGAAAGAACTGGAGAATCTGTTGGAACGCCCGGACTTGTAACAATAAAATCACAGTCATAAATTTTGTCTGTATGAGCACCGAATTCGTAAGCAATGTTTTCCGCTTCAAAAACTTCAAGTGCCTTCGCTAGTTTTTCTTTTGGACTGCTGTCGCTAACAAAAGGAATTGCGCCAAGTTTTTTTGCTAATTGGGCTGCAGCTATTCCGCTTCTTACAGCACCGATTATCGATATTCTCTTTCCGAGTATTTCCATTAGCGTATTTTGAATGATGCCAAGCTTATGATTGCAAGAATTATAGTGACTATATAAAATCTTATAACAATTTTGGGTTCATCCCAACCCAACTGCTCAAAGTGATGATGGATAGGAGCCATTTTAAAAATGCGTCTACCTTCACCGTATCTTTTCTTTGTGTATTTAAAGTATACTCGCTGAAAAATCACAGAGAGAGTTTCAATAAAAAATATTCCGCCTAAGATTGGAATAAGTAAATCTTTTTTAATTAGTATCATCATTACACCGAACGCACCGCCAAGTGCAAGTGAGCCGGTATCTCCCATAAAAACTTGCGCCGGATAAAAATTGAAC
>CAZEDR010000132.1:4111-7024 GCA_964510975.1 uncultured Melioribacter sp.
CCCGGCATGTAAATGATGTTCAAATAATCCGCGTAAATAACGTTTCCGGTTACATAAGAAAGAATTGCAAGAGCTATCATCACAATTAATGTTGTGCCGATTGCCAGCCCATCAAGTCCATCCGTCAGATTCACTGCATTAGATGTTGCCGTAATAATGAACACAACCCAAGGAATGAAGAGAACTCCGAAGTCCCAATTCAAATTTTTAAAGAAAGGTAAAGTTGTTTGAGTATTGTACTGCGCGAACTCGGGCAAAAAATAAACTGCAGAACCTACAACTAGACCTACGAATACTTGTCCAAGTAATTTATAACGCGCGATCAATCCTTTCGGAAGCTTCTTAACTACTTTCAAATAATCATCTACAAATCCAACAACACCTAGAATTATTGTTGCTAGGAGAACTAATAAAATAAACGAACTCTTTAGATCTGCCCACAATAGTACCGGAACAATAACCGAGAAAAGAATTATTAAACCGCCCATAGTTGGCGTGCCGGCTTTTTTCTTGTGAGTCTTTGGACCCTCTTCGCGGATCGGCTGATCAACTTGTTTTTGTTTAAGCTTACCAATAATCTTTGGTCCTAGTATGAAAGAGAAAAGCAATGCTGTTATTGCAGCAAGAGCAGAACGAAACGTTAAGAAGCGGAAGATGTCGAATCCCGGAGGGTTGAATGCTCTGTTGATATATTCAAATAAATAGTAGAACATTATTCAAACCTTTTTTCCAAAATGTGAACGAACTCTTCCATCTTCATTCCGCGCGATCCTTTGACAAGAATTACAGAGTTTTCAATCTCTTCGTATTGCAAATAAAGAGAAAGTGCTTCGCGCACAAAGAAATGGATTGATCTAATGTTTCTTTTTCTTAACTCCTTCACCAAATGCTGCATCATTGTTCCAACTGTAAGTACAACTAAATTTTTATTTGATGTAAATAAGCTTTCCAATTCTTTATGAAGCTTCACTGCTTTGTCGCCTAATTCGAAAATGTCTCCCAATACAACAATCTTGTTTTTGTATGTTTTGATTTTATTCATGGTATCAACGGCTGATTTAACAGAAGCCGGACTCGCATTGTAAGTGTCATCAATTACAATGGCTTTGGTGATTTTTTTTACCTCCAATCGACTATGAACCGGAGTAAACTTTTTAATACCATCTAAAATTTGCTTTTTTGTTAATCCAAGTTTTAGGGCAATAGAAACTGCAGCTAAAAAATTCTTTGCGTTTGATTCACCATAAACCGGAAGTACTGTCTCGAACTTTACTTTGCCATAAACAACTTTCACTTTTGTTTTGCCGTCGTTGTTAGTACCAACCAGCTTTCCTTTTACATCTACCTTACCTTTGAAACCGTAACTGATTTTTTTGGTAAATCCTTTTGCTTGACTGCTAATCAATTGATCATCAGCATTTATTAAAACTGTTCCATTATTTTTGTCTGTCTCAATCAGCAAAGCAGCTTTTTCTTTGTAAACACCTACACGGTTGTTCAAAAACTCCAAATGAGAGTCTCCGATGTTTGTGAGCAAAGCAAAATCTGGTTGAGAAATTTTTGCCGAATATGGAATTTCTCCAAAATGATTTGTTCCATGCTCAAGCACTATCACTTCACACTTTTCATCTGCACTTAATATTGTTAGTGGAACGCCTATATGGTTATTATTATTAGCCGTCGTTTTTACCACATTAAATTTTTCCGATAACAGCGTTGCAATCATTTCTTTAGTCGATGTTTTACCATTGCTGCCGGAAATTGCTACTACCTTCGCATTAAGCTTCTTGCGCCAAATGTTTGCTAAGTCGCCATAAGCAGCTGTTGTATCATCTACAGCTATAATTGTTGTATCAAGCGAGCTAAATTTTTTCAATTTCTTTTTGTTTACAACAACTGCACCAGCGCCGCTATTTACGGCAGTAAGAACAAAATCATGTCCGTCAAACTTTTCACCTTTTATCGCAACAAAAAGACTTCCTTTTTTAACTTTGCGAGAATCAATCTCAACATTAGAGGCCGGCTTAAATCCATCGGGATTGTAAATTACAGCCGATGGCAAGTTGAATAAATCTTCCAGTGTAATTTTTAGTTTGCCCATTCTCTTAGATATTTTTCCGCAGTTTCTTTATCAGAAAAGTGCTTCCGCACGCCATTTATTTCTTGGTAATTCTCATGCCCTTTTCCAGCCACGAGTATTACAGCATCATCTTCACTCTCAAATATTGCTGCACGAATTGCATCATCTCTATTTTCCATAACTCGATAGTTATTAGCCTTGATGCCTTTCAAAATTTCATCGATAATCAAAAATGGATCTTCCGTTCTAGGATTATCAGATGTTACATAAACACATTCACTCATTGATGAAGCGATCTCACCCATAATTGGGCGCTTTGTTCTGTCTCTATCACCGCCACAACCAAACACTGTGTAAATTTTTCTTTCATTCTTTACTATATGCTGAAGTGCTTTTAATGCTTGCTGCAATGAATCTGATGTGTGTGAATAATCAACAATCACTCTTTTCTTTTTCATTCCTACCACTTCAAACCTTCCGGGAACTTGCGGTGTGGTTTTAATTCCTTCAATTGCTGTTTCAGGCTTTATTCCGTTTGCTACCGCTACCGCAAATGCCGATGCGGCGTTCTGCGCATTAAAGTGACCGACTAAACTTGTTTCAGCTTTATAAAGGTTTTCGTTCCACTTTAGATCAAACTTTGTACCGTCAAGATCATAATCAACTTTTTCGATCCTCACATCAGAATTCTTTTTTACACCATAAGAAATCTTCTTTGCTTTAGAATCGGCCACTATTTTTTAAAGAATTAAGTCTTAAGGCAATTATTTGCTTACATTTTATAGTATCTTTATTTATTAAATTGTTATGTTGACTTTTAATGCTTTTATTTT
>CAZEDR010000132.1:7034-8856 GCA_964510975.1 uncultured Melioribacter sp.
TTTTCCCGCTCTCATCATCACTGTTCCATATCACGGTTCCGCTAGAAGGAATCATATCGAATAAAATCTTTTTGGATTCGAAATAGTGCTCGTGAGTTTTATGATAATCCATATGATCGGATGTAAGATTCGTGAACATTGCTGATGTGAAACTCATATAATCAACTCGGTTTAGTCTTAATGCGTGTGAGGAAACTTCCATAACGCAATGAGTACATCCTTCCTTCAGCATTTCATTAAACAGAAAATTTATCTCATGCGATTGCGGTGTAGTAAGCATTGTTTTTACTTCCCTATCGCCAATGTAATTCGCAATAGTTCCTATTAGTCCACACTTAAATCCGGCTTGTTCAAAGATGTTTTTAACATAAAAAGCCGTAGTTGATTTTCCTTTTGTTCCGGTAATTCCAATTAGTTTCAACTTCTTCGAAGGTTCACCATAGTAGATATTCGAAAATTCCGCCAAGGCTTTTCTGCTATCTTCAACAACAATTTTTACGCAACCGGCATGAGCAAATATTTGATCCGGAATTACGTTTGCATTTTGAACAACAACTGCATCCGCGCCTTGATTAATAACTTCTTGAACAAACTTGTGTCCGTCGGTTTTGAATCCTTCGATAGCAAAAAAGATGGAATTCCTTTTCGCTGTTCTCGAATCAATTGTTAAAGATAGAATTTCTTTCAACTCGGCATTGCCGACGACTTGAACAACCTTAACCTTATTTAGCAATTCATTTAATTTCATTCGCCAGCACTCTGTATAACTTTTTTAACTGCCGGTTCACACTTTAATGTGCAAACAATCCCTTTTTCGAAAGGCAATCCAGGCTCAACACTTTGCCAAACTACTTTACCAACTCCATTTACTTTCCATTGTATTCCCAAAGTGTTTAACTGAGCAATAGCATCACGCATGGATTTGTTAGCTAGGTTAGGCATGGTATCGCTGTTATAAAATTTTCTATTTGAAAGTGTAGATTTCTTTTCTGGAACATTTAAATAAGAACGTTTAGTGTTTTGAGGTGCAGTTTTCATGTCAGCAATCAATTGTTCCATTAGTTTGCTATCACGTTCAATCTTTTTCTTATCCTTAACCAAATTCACATCGGATTCAATCATTCTTTTTGCTACATCATGAAAAATTGGAGCTGCAACCAAACCACCATACTGACCTCTAGTAGGTGCATTCACCAAAACATAAATTACAACTGATGGATTGTCTGCCGGGAAAAATCCGATGAAAGAGGAATTGTGATGAGCGCTTGAGTAACTATTATTTACAAGTCGTTGTGACGTGCCGGTTTTACCACCAACTAGAACGTCTGGCAGCATTGCTGCTGTTCCTGAACCATGCTCAACTACTCCAACCATCAGTCTTTTCATTCTCTCGGATGTTGCTGGATTAATCACACTTCTAATTTTTTCCGGTTTGTTCTCCAATAAAACATTTCCCCTTGAATCAGTAACCGACTTTGTAATGAAAGGCTTCATAAGATTGCCGCCATTTACAAGAGTGCAAAAAGCTGCTGTTATTTGCAGCGGAGTTACTGCCAATTCGTATCCGTATGACATAAACTTCAGCCTCACTTGGTAAATCAAGTGCGGTTTTATTACTGAACCCGAAATCGCGCAAGTATTTGTAGAAAACTTCTGTATCCAAACGTTCGGAAAGTTTTGCCATTCCAATGTTGCTTGATTGCTCTAATACTCCACGCACAGTAAGTATTCCGCTTTTGTGAGAATCGTAAATAGTAACACCTTTGTACTTATAGCTTCCATTCTCAGTATCGACCGGCTCATTTTCTTCAACAAGCTTTTG
>CAZEDR010000133.1:0-8836 GCA_964510975.1 uncultured Melioribacter sp.
CGGCTTACGGAAAACTTTTCCATGTACTCGCTCATATCAATTCGAATCATTGCGTGTTCATCATTAAATAAATATTCTGCGAGCGCTCTTGCTAACTCGGTTTTTCCAACGCCGGTTGTTCCTATAAAAATAAACGATCCAATTGGACGGTGTGCGTCTTGCAGTCCCGCGCGGGATCTTCTTATCGCGTTAGCAACTGCCGAAACTGCATCCGCTTGCCCAACTACTCTTTTGTGAAGTTCTTCTTCTAAACGGAGTAACTTAATCCGTTCACTTTCCAGCATTCTGCTAACGGGAATTCCCGTCCACTTAGCAACTACCTCTGCAATATCTTCCGCGTCAACTTCTTCCTTAAGCATCTTATTGTTTTTCTGAATTGCTTCTAATTCTTCACTTTCCTTCTTAATATTTCTTTCAAGTTGATTTATTGTTCCATAACGTATCTCAGCAACTTTACCAAGATTCCCTTCACGTTCAAATCGGTCTGCATCAGTCTTTGCTTTTTCAATATCACTTTTCATAGAGCGTATTTTGTGAATCTTATCCTTTTCGAGCTGCCAATGTGCGCGCAAACTTGTCCGGCTTTCTAGAATCTCCGCTAATTCTTTTTGAAGCTCTAATAATCTAGTTGCCGATTCGGAATCGCTTTCCCTTTTTAAGGCTTCTTTTTCTATTTCAAGCTGTTTTACTTTTCTCTCGAGTGCATCTAATTCTTCCGGCATAGAATCTATTTCGATTCTAAGTTTGGAAGCCGCTTCATCAATTAAATCAATTGCCTTGTCGGGAAGAAATCTATCCGAGATATATCTATTAGAAAGCTGAACCGCGGCTACGATTGCGCCGTCTGTAATTCTAACTCCGTGATGAATTTCGTAACGCTCTTTTAATCCGCGAAGAATAGAAACAGAATCTTCTTCGTTAGGTTCGGCAACAAGCACGGGTTGAAAGCGTCTTTCTAGAGCGGCATCCTTCTCAATATATTTTCTGAACTCATCAAGTGTAGTTGCACCAATTGCATGCAGCTCGCCGCGAGCTAACGCGGGTTTAAGAATGTTCGCCGCATCCATTGCCCCGTCTGCTTTACCGGCGCCAACAAGCAAATGAAGTTCATCTATGAATAAAATTATCTCACCATTTGATTCTTGTATTTCCTTAATAACCGCCTTAAGGCGGTCTTCAAACTGTCCTCTGTATTGAGCCCCGGCAACAAGAGCGCCCATATCGAGCGCGATTATTCTTTTTGTTTTTAATGATTCGGGAACATCGCCGGCAATTATTCTGTGCGCGATTCCTTCTGCGATTGCAGTCTTACCAACGCCGGGCTCACCAATTAACACCGGATTGTTTTTTGTTCTTCGCGATAGTACTTGCAGCACGCGGCGGATTTCTTCATCTCTTCCAATAACAGGATCTAATTTATTTGATCTAGCCAGCTCGTTTAAATCGCGCCCATACTTTTGTAGTGCTTGGTAAGTTTCTTCCGGATTTTGATTTGTAACTCTTTGGTTGCCGCGAATATCTTTAAGAGCGGAGAGGAGAACGTTTTTAGAAATACCATTATCTGAAAACATTTTCCCAACGGAACCTTTTTCTTCTGCAAGAGCCAATAAGATATGTTCAACAGAAACATATTCGTCCTTTAAGAATTTTGCTTCTTCAACCGACTGATCAAATAACTTTGCAGAGTTGATAGAGAGTTGTTGATTTCCAATTCCGGCACCGGTTACTTTTGGTAATTTCTCTAAGAGCTCGCCGGCTTTAATTTTCATCTGGTTTAAGTTTCCGCCGGCTTTTTGAATTAGTGAGCCCGCAACACTTGTTTGATCTTGCAGAACTGCAGCGAGAATATGTTCCGGCTCAACAATTTGGTTATTATAGTTTTGCGCAATCTCAATTGCATTCTGAACCAACTCTTGAGCCTTGACAGTAAACTTGTTAAAGTTAAACGCCATAAAAACACTCACAAATTTTATGCTTTAATTTACCGTTCATACAAATCACTTTCTCAAAAAGTTTCATACGAGTCAAAATATAACCATATAAAATATTACTAATTCGTAATAAAATCCATTTAATGATCATTGTAGTTTTGGGTTTCTTGTTACTCCTTTACAATAATGATAATTTTGCACTTCAAAGGAAAAAGTATGTCTCAAAGTTTATCACAGAACGAAGATACAATAGTAGCACTAGCTACACCAAATGGCGTTGGAGCTATTTCGGTGATTCGTGTTAGTGGTCCGAACGCAATACCCTCGGTAGATAAAGTATTCTCCGGCAAAAAAAAACTTATTGATTGCGCCTCACACACAATACACTATGGTAAAATTTTAGAGAGTGGGGAAGAGACGATTGATGATGTTTTAGTTTCAGTGTTTTCAAACGGACATTCATTCACTGGTGAAGACAGCGTAGAAATTAGTACGCATGGAAACCCATTTATAGCACAGAAAATCATATCAGTCTTATTGCAACAAGAAATAAGATTAGCAGAGCCGGGCGAGTTTACTAAGCGTGCATATCTAAATGGAAAGCTTGATTTAGCACAAGCCGAAGCAGTTGCAGATGTGATCAATTCAAGAACGGAAGTTTCACTTCGCGGTGCACGTAATCAGTTGGATGGTGTACTTTCCAAGAAGATTGATTCTTTACGCGAGCAACTGATTCATACTTCTTCTCTCATTGAACTTGAACTGGATTTTGCCGAAGAAGATATTCACTTCATGTCTTTGCAAGAGATAGTTAGGAACATAGATGAGATTATTGAGGAAATTGAAGCACTGCTTAAAACGTTTTCGTTTGGAAAAGTAATACGCGATGGAGTTAATGTCGCACTTGTTGGTCCGCCGAATGCCGGGAAATCTTCTTTACTTAATTATTTTCTTAAAGAAGCCCGCGCAATTGTAAGCGAAGTTCCGGGAACAACGCGAGATATAATAAGAGAAGATTTATTTATTGATGGAATTCTTTTCCGCTTGTTCGATACCGCCGGAATGAGAGTAACAGAGGATGCAGTTGAAAAAGAGGGTGTTGATAGAAGCAGAAGCGCTCTTAAGGAAGCTGATATTGTTTTGTTTCTCAATGATACTACCGTTGGGTTTTCTGAAAATCTCTACTCGGAAATTCTAGAGCTGAATCAGTTAGAAAGAATAGTTCGGGTTGCAAACAAGATTGATATAGTGAACCCGGGAAAAGAAAAATATGATGTACGAATCTCTGCAAAAACCGGAGAGGGAATGCATACCCTTTTTGAGAAACTAAAAGAGGTCGCGTTAGGTTCTTCTACATATACAGAGAGGACTGCCATTGTTTCGAACATTCGCCACTTTGATTCTCTTAAGAAAGCGAATGATCACTTAAAATCTGCCAAAGAATCCATTCAGAAACAGCTAACCGGCGAGTTTATCTCTGTAGATTTGAGAAACGCTGAAAATTCTTTAGGTGAGATAGTTGGTAAAATCACATCTGATGATATATTGAACAATATTTTTTCGAAGTTTTGCATTGGAAAGTAATGTTTCATGTGAAACCATAAGAAGTACGAAAGACGAAATATGAAGTTCGAGTAAAACTAGTTTGCGAGCACATCGTATTTTGTGCTACCTACTTATCTTGTTTCATGTGAAACGGTTGGTCTTGGCTTAATCGAGACTTATAGAAAGGAATAAATGAGAAGTTTTGATGTAATTGTAGTTGGTGGGGGTCATGCCGGTATTGAGGCTGCGGTTTCTGCCGCAAAAATGGGGTGTTCTGTTGGATTAGTTTCAATGGACAGAAGCGGAATGGGAAGAATGTCTTGTAATCCCGCTATTGGCGGAAGTGCAAAAGGGCATCTCGTTCATGAAGTAGATGCTTTGGGCGGGGCTATGGGTTTAATCGCAGATCAGTCGGGTATCCAGTTTAGAACATTGAATAAATCTAAGGGTCCGGCGGTATGGGCTGGCAGAAGTCAAAATGACAGAGAAATATATTCTAGGATAGCTTCGAAGTTAGTTGTAGAGATACCAAATCTTTCGGTGATTGAAGAGGTGATTGTTGACGCAATTGAAGGGGGGAAAAAAATTGTTGGTGTAAGAACAGCCCATGGTGAGGAAATAAAATGTAAAGCTCTTGTTGTATGTAGTGGAACATTTTTAAACGGATTGATGCATACAGGCATGAGCTCGACCAAAGGGGGAAGGTTTGGAGAGCAACCGGCTGTGGGTTTAACAGATGCTTTTATCAAAATGGGTTTTGAAGCTGGGAGATTAAAGACCGGAACACCTCCGCGCTTACATAAAGATTCTATCAATTGGTTAATTCTTGATGAGCAGCCGGGCGATGTGCCGCCACTTCCATTTTCTTTAAGAACTCCAAAAGATCAATTCCCATATTTGCCTCAGTTAAGCTGTCATATAACTTATACGGATCAAACGGTTCATAAAATTTTAGAAAAAGGTTTTGGTGATTCGCCGTTATTCACTGGAAAAATTCAAGGAGTTGGACCGAGGTACTGTCCCTCTATTGAAGATAAAATTAATCGGTTTGCTGATAAAGAAAGACACCAATTGTTTTTAGAACCGGAAGGTTTGAACTCGGAGTTAATTTATATCAATGGGTTTTCTACATCTTTACCGGTTGAAATTCAGTTTGAAGCTCTGAAGAAAATAAAGGGTCTTGAAGAAGTAGTGATGGTTCGCCCCGGTTATGCAGTTGAGTATGACTATTTTCCTCCGCATCAAGTTGATCTTACTCTTGAGACAAAGTTAATACAAGGGCTTTATTTTGCCGGACAGATAAATGGCACCTCCGGATATGAGGAAGCTGCCGGACAAGGAATAATCGCTGGTATTAATGCTGCCTTAAAAATTCAAGGAAGACCGGAGTTTGTATTAACAAGAAGTGAAGCTTACATAGGTGTTTTGGTCGATGATCTTGTAGGCAAATCTACTAATGAACCGTACCGCATGTTTACTTCGCGGGCAGAGCATCGTTTACTTTTGCGCCAAGACAATTCAGATCAGCGCTTGATGAAATATGGCTTTGAGTTTGGGCTCATTCCAAAAGAAATGTTTGATGAGTTAAAACAGAGAGAGCTTGTTATTACCAAAGCGAAAGAGATTGCGCAAAGGAAGCGAATTTCTCCAGGGGATATTAATCCTATCTTGGAAAAAAAGGAACTTTCTAAGGCGGATAATGCAGATACAATTAATAAGCTAGTCCGCCGACCAGAACTTGAACTAAAGGATATTTTAAGTGTATTGCCGGAAAAAGATGAGTTCAAGAGTTTAATAAGTGATGATAAAATTTATGAACAAGTTGAGATTAACATTAAATATGAAGGTTATATTCAGCGACAGCAAGAATTAGTTGACAGAATGGAAAAATATGAAAAGATAAACATTCCATTAAATTTCGACTATTTGAAAATAAAGACTATCTCGACTGAGGGAAGGGAAAAGCTTGGCAAAGTAAAGCCTAGAACTATTGGGCAAGCTTCAAGAATATCCGGCGTAACTCCTTCAGATATTTCTGTTTTGTTAGTATATTTGAGAAGTTAATTCTGGAAAATTTGTTTGGATCTTCAAGAACAGTATTTACGCGAGTTAAAAGTTCTCTTTTGGGATAACGGGATTAACCCCGACGAATATCAGTTAGAGCGATTAGCATTATTCGGAACACTTGTTAATCAAAAGAACTCAAAACTCAATTTAATTTCCCGCAAAGATGTACTCAAGATAGTTGAAAACCACATTTTCATCTCCTCGTATGTATCAGAGTTTATTCCTCCCAAAGTTTCACGCTTTTTAGATATTGGAACCGGAGGAGGCTTTCCTGGAATTCCACTTGCAATTACGCGACCAATTTTGCGTGGAGTTTTGGTTGATTCAACCGCAAAAAAAATTGACGCCGTAAAAGAGTTTATCAACAAACTTAAGATGAGCAACTTAACTGCGGAAAACGCACGTGTTGAGAGTGATGAATTTATTCAGAAATATGCAAACTCTTTTGATCTTGTTGTCAGTCGTGCGACAGTTCCGCTAATAATACTTTTCCGTTATGCGCTCCCGTTGATTAAAGAAAAAGCATACATCGTTGCAATTAAAGGGGGCGACTTAATGGATGAATTTAAAACGGCAGAGCTTAAGTACAAATCGTTTATTAAAAAATCCACAATATTTGAACTTGCCTATAAACCATCGAATACCCGAAATGAAAAGGGTAAAAAGCTGGTACTAATCGAATTGAACAAGTAATTGCAGTGCGTAGATTTTCGCTGCAAATAAAGGGCGGAATGAGCATTAGATGAACACCGAAAAATTTTTACGATACTTACCAGAACGCGACGCTATTTTTGTTTTAGGCGCCGGAGCTTCGAATCCCGATGGTGTTCCTCTTCAAAAAGAAATGTTACCGATGATCATGTCTGGTGAAGTTGACGAAATTACAAATTCCGAAATAGGAAAAATTGTTATTGAGTTTATTCGCGAGAACTTTGATTTAGACGCAAAGAACAATCTATATCCACAGCTTGAAGCAGTCTTTGGCTTTATAGATTATTTTATTCAGCAAGACGAAAGTTTAAACGCGAAATACAACAACGCAAAAATCCGCGACATAAAAGAATATCTCATCAAACTTTTACATTTTGTAGTAAACATTAAAACAGATCAGCGAAGTCCATACTACCATAAATTTTGGGAAGCTATAACAAAGCATTCGATAAACACTTCTATCATCACACTCAATTACGATACACTGCTCGAGCAAGCTTTCGATTTTATTTTTCAGAAGAAAGAGGGCTTTATTGATTATTGCATACCGTTGATGAATTATGAAAAACATCCACAGCTTAGCGGTTTTAATTTTTGGGTGAATCCGAGAGAGCCAGTTACCTTAAGCGAACAAGAAAATCCGTTTACATACAAACTCATAAAAACACATGGCAGTTTAACTTGGAAGTACTGCAACTGCTGCAATCAAACATTGCTTACACCTTGGGATAGGAAAATAGATTTGAACCGTGGAAAGTTTCTAGGTTATTCCTATCCCGGAAATGAAGAATACGAATACCGGTGCCCGATAGATGGAACGGAATTTCAAACGTTAATAATGCCGCCATCATACCTAAAGACGCTACATCATCCAATTATATCTCAGTTGTTGAGTGAAGCCGCAAGAGAAATTCGTGCGGCGAAGAAAATAATTTTCATCGGATACTCACTCTCTAATGCAGATGTACACGTAAAAGCTTTGTTCAAAAAACAAATAACACCGGAAAAGCAAATCATAGTTATTAATCCTAAAAAGAAAATCGAATCTGAAATGAATTATCGTTCTCTCACTAAAAATGTCACATTCATATATTCACCTTTCGAAGAATTGGTAAATAGCACACAGCTTCTTTCTAAAATCTTTTAATTCTTGTTGATTAATGGGATTTAATCCTCTATTTTTATACTAATCTTACAAAATAGTGGTCTGGCAATATATGCTGTCAAAACTAGCAACTCTGATACTCGGTATCCTCGCCGAGCGGGAAAGAAACCCTTACGAAATCACAAAAATGCTTAGTGAACTACAAACTAAGAAATGGCTGCCTATGGCGGACTCAACCGTTTATGCTACAATAAACGGATTGAAGAAAAAGGGAATGATTTTGGGCAGAACAGAGAAGGATGGAAATCTGCCGGAGAAAACAATCTATTCTATAACAAGTGAAGGGGAAACTGAATTACAGTTTTCGATCACTTCTTTTTTGGAGGAAGACTCTTCAACTTCTTCCGGATTTGATATCGGAATTTTGTTAATGCACAATCTGAGTAAGCAAGAAGTGCAAATTAAACTGAAGAAAAAACTAGAGCGATTGGAAGCAGCGTTTTATGTGATTAGAAAACAGATACTTGGTTTTGAAATGGACACACAGAAGATTGCGTTTACAGCGCTTTCGATGTTGAAACACAGGCTGCATTTAATAGAAGCGGAAATAAAAACAGTTAAAGAGTTGATCCGCGATTTGAATGTCCGCGCGAATATTTCTGATCTCTCGCCGTTTGATATGAGGATGATGTAAGAAAGCAAAACTATATACGAGACGTTCCAGCGGAACGTCTTTACAAAGCGAATAAATATTCTTTCAAAGATTTGTAATCAGATGAGAGTTCAACAGCTCTCTTTTCTTTTGTTAGGCAAGCGGCAAGCCTTTCCGGAATTTCAACTTTAATATTTAATTCTTCTTCAACAACATCTTTGAATTTTGCCGGATGAGCAGTTTCCAAAACAATTGAAGTGAATTTCTCTGTAGAATTTTCTTTTAGAAATTTTTCCAAAGCCAAGTAACCAACCGCGCCGTGAGGATCAATTACATAATTATTGTTTTCATAAACATATTTAATTGCTTTGCGCGTTTGTTCATCGTTAAAAGTAGCGGAATAAATATCATTTCGAATATCTTCAATTGAGTTTGAATACAAATCAATTATTCTTGCAATGTTACTTGGATGGCCAACATCCATCGCGTTTGAGAGAGTAAGAACAGATTCACGCGGATTGAAATTTCCACTTTGAATGAACTCTGTGAATACATCATTCTTGTTTGTAGCGCCAATAAATTTGTGAATTGGCAAGCCCATTTTCTTTGCTAATAATCCAGCGGTGATGTTGCCAAGATTTCCCGAAGGAACCGAAAAAACAACCGGACGAGTTTTATCACGAATTTGTTTGTAAGCTTCCATGTAATAAAAAGATTGGGGAAGCAAGCGCGCAATGTTAATTGAATTAGCAGAAGATAAATTTAGCTTACTTGTTAATTCCGAATCTACAAAAGCAGATTTAACTAAACGCTGGCAATCATCAA
>CAZEDR010000134.1:0-6519 GCA_964510975.1 uncultured Melioribacter sp.
AAGAATATCCCAATCGTGGTCATGTCCCTCCAGAATTAAGCCTACTTGGTATAGGTGATTTCTTAGAACTAACATATAAACCATATCGCATTATTTATCAAATTATAGAAAAAGTAGTTTTCATTCATTGTGTATTAGATGGACGTAGAGATATGCAAAAACTGTTACAAGAAAGATTAATGCGAGAGTAAAACGCCATATAACCCGCCGCTCCCCGTTAGAGAGCATCGGGACAAGCAACACGGACAACCCCGACAAATCGGGGTAGACTGTTTTTCAGTGCGGCATTTGCGTAATTAGAAAGTTGCGTTTACAAAACTGAGGGTAGGTTGTTCTAATAAACATTTTTATAAATAAAAGTTGTTATTGTTAATTGGCATGGCTGTTAGGTAGGCAAAAAAATGAGAGCATCTTTTCTAAGTATTATGGTCATGATTTTATCATCTTGTTCATTAATTCAAATTGGTGGCTATAACCCTCCTTCTAGGACTGAAGTTCTTTCCAATTCAATCTATACTTGGATAAGCGATTCTACTACTCATTTTAATTATTACTATGAACTAAATTCAATCTGTACTAACTATATCGATTCAACTAAAATATATATGGAAAAAGGCTATCCGGAATTGCTGGAATTCCTAGGAGTAAAAAATTATAGAAGTAAGCTAAATTTATTTATGGTTGATTCGAGGGAGAGAATAAAAAAAATAATTGGAATGGAAACTAATGGTATAGCAAAAGTCGATGATAACACAGTTTATTCCGTTTTTAACTCAACTATTAAAACATACGGCAAACATGAATTTTGCCATGTAATCACTTGTAATGAATGGGGCATGTATAAGGAAATCTGGTTAAGTGAAGGATTAGCTGTTAATTCAGATAATAAATGGTGGGGATTTGAAATACATTCGCTAGCAAACTATTTGAAGGCGAGAGGCAAACTTATTCCTATAGAAGATGTTATCGAAAGCTTTCACAAATATGAAAGTTTTATAACTTATCCTGAATGCGGAAGTTTTGTTAAATATATCAAAGAAAAATATGGACTTGATATTATCAAAGAATTGTGGAAGTTAGGAAGAATTGGATTTGAAAATAAATTGGGCAAGAATATTTCAGAGATAGAGAAGGAATGGATACAGGAAATAAATAAACATAATTATGCCAAAATCGATTATGAGGAAAAAGTATTTGTAACGTTTAGACAAAAATTATGACAGTTTCAACCTAACATCTATCTAAAGAGGTACGCTCCCGCTTATAGCTCGAGGTAAACTCTGTTACGCGCAATACCGCTATATACGTTCATTCCAATTCCTCTTTAATAAACGCTGTACAATTAAATAGGGAGAAATAATATGCCAGCATTTCCAAAACCAAAATTCCCATTCAGTTACAATTTACAAGAGGAGATAGATAATCTCCGTCAGCATAATCAAGCGCGCCAAATACCGGCTAAAGATGATGAACATTTATTATTAGCCACATGGAACATCGCCAACTTCGGCATTCAGCAGAGAAGAGATGATGATCTTAAACTTATTGCTGAGATAGTCGGCTGGTTCGATGTAATAGCTCTTCAAGAAGTAAGGCAGAATCTAACCGATCTTAAAAAACTTCTTTTGTTGCTTGGCCAAAATTATTCTACAGTATTTACAGATGCTTCCGGCAATAACGAGCGCATGGTTTTCATTTACGATATCTCAAAAATTAAAACCAGAGAGTTGGTTGGTGAAGTAGCACCTTATGTTAGTGATTTGAAAAACATCAAATTTGAGGGTGTGAAAACCAAGTTCGACGGGTTCGATAGGAATCCTTTTATTCAATCTTTCAACTGGAACAATTTGGATTTTTGTCTGGCTAATGTTCACCTTTATTATGGCTCGGCAAAAGATTCTAAGAAAAGTATGGAGAGACGGCAGTTAGAAACTTTTGCCGTTGCAAGATGGGCTAAGATGCAGAAAGAGCAGAAGCACAATGCCGAAGAAAATATTATTCTGCTGGGTGATTTCAATCTGCCTCACATGGAACCGGATGATCCGATTTACAAGGCGTTGACTAAGTTCGGAATGATCTTAACTGAGCATTCCACTTTGATTGGCGCAACACTTCCTTCGGAAGCAAAATCGAGAACAACAGATGTATTCCAGTATGATCAGATAGCCTTCTTCCCAAATATGAATAATCATTACACAAGCGAAACGGGAACGTTTGACTTCGACGGCGCTATCTTCAAAAAACTTTGGCAAGAAGTTGAAGAGAAGAAAAAGAAGCAATCCCAGTTTAACGGCTATGTGAGGTATTACATCTCGGATCATAGACCGTTATGGGGAAGGTTTAAGTAAGATTAATGTTAGCGGCAAGGCTAATGTTTTGTACCTCGACTCCTCGCCTCGCTATGCACGAGTCGAAGCGGGCGCTCGGTATGATGAATAAGAAGTAATTATTATGAAGGAAATGAGTTTACCGAATCTTACTCATAAAAGATTTTACTCTTTCCGGATCAACCGTGTTTGCCCAGTTGCCGTCTATCTTAAAGTGTGAACCAATAATTAGCGCGTCGCAGTATTCCAAATATTGCGGCGCGTTCTTTTCTGTAATACCGGAACCGGCTAGCACCGGAATATTAATTTTCTTTTTTACCTCCTTAATTTCCTCAAGCGAAGGTTCTTTGCCAGTAGCACTTCCGGTAATAATAACTCCGTCGCTTAAAAAGAATTCGGCAGCTTTAGCGGTTTCTACGATGCTTGTATCAGCAGTAATTGAGTGAGAACTGTGTTTCTTCTTAATGTCTGTAAAGACTAAAACATCATCAGCGCCAATCATTTTTCTGTAACGGAGTAATTCGCCGGCATCGGAATTAAATGTGCCTTCATCGGCAACGTGAGCAAATACAAATCCTTCTGCGCGAATAAAATCGGCACCGGCAGAATGAGCTGCGGCAATAGCATCTTTATTAGCTCCGGCAAGAATCTGAATTCCGGTTGGTAAATTAAATTTCTTCTTTATCTCATAAAGTATGATGCTCATTATTGAAGTTATCTCTGCACCTACAGCACGGTTCAAATAGGGAACATCATGCATGTTTTCAATTGATAATGCTTCTATACCGCACTCTTGATATGTAGCAGCTTCGGCTAATGCTTTTTCAATAATCTTTTTAACACTACCCGAATATTTTGGTGTACCGGGAAGCGCATCAACATGTATCATTGCTATAACCGGTTTATTCAGATCAAATAGTTTCATATTGGCTCTAGTTAGAATTATTATTTCCGCTAACAAATTGGTTCTCGGAATTATTGCAAAACTTTTCAATCTCGAAACAATGAACATCGTCTTCAATAAACTGATGATGACGGAATTTTTCATACTCTTGCATTCCCCAAAGAATATCAATTCCGTTTGCCTCTGCTACGGAATTAATCCAGATCAGTTCATCCGGGACTATTTCTCTATCTGCATAAGCAAGATGAATTCCATCAATAATAAACGCTTTAGCAATTTCGGGGTTGGAAAATTTGGGTGCTGACGATTCCAGAAACTCATTATCAGGCAGTTCTCTTAAAGCGCACTTGCAAAATTCTTTATCATAACCCAAAACTTTAGTTAGCTCAAAAAACCATGATTTTTCATGCTCTAGTATTTGTTTATTTTTACCAAAAAGTAATAACATTCCTCTTAAATATTTGCCCCGGTCTTGTACAGAAAATTCCATCGATGTCCTCAATGTAAGAAAGTTGAATATTTTATTATTTGAAAAGTAAAATAAGTTCCTCAATTTGATAAACGAAAATAGCTTAGGAATATGACATGAACAATAATACCGAATCTTATAATCCGGCAACTGGAGAAAAAATCGGCAGTTCTTTTCTTCACTCAACCGATGATGTTATCTCAGCAGTTAAAGCTGCTAGAAAAGCACAGAGCGAATGGTGTAAGCTAAGTGTTCGTAAACGAGCTAAATATGTTTTACGGATTAGAGACTATATTGTACAAAATTCGGAATCAATAGCAGAAATTATTTCAAATGATAACGGCAAAACAAGAGTTGATGCACTGGCAACGGAAGTAATGCCCGCCGCAATGGCGATTTCATATTACTGCAAAAATGCAGAACTATTTTTGAGTGAGGAACATCTTCAAGCCGGAAATGTTTTTCTAATTAACAAGCGTAGCATGATTATCCGAATTCCATTTGGTGTTGTTGGAATAATATCCCCTTGGAATTATCCATTCTCAATTCCTTTTTCTGAAGTTGTAATGGCTTTACTTGCCGGGAATGGTGTTCTTCTAAAAGTAGCAACTGAAACACAAATGGTTGGACAAGCAATAGAGAAAGCGGTTAAAGCGGCTGGATTGCCGGATGGACTTTTTACATTGCTAAATCTTCCGGGTAAAATTGCCGGAGATGCTTTTCTGGAATCTGGTATTGATAAATTGTTTTTCACCGGTTCAGTATCGGTAGGGAAATACTTGATGAAAAAAGCATCGGAAAATTTAACCCCGGTTAGTTTGGAGTTAGGCGGTAATGATGCAATGATTGTTTGTGAAGATGCTGATCCATACCGTGCGGCAATGGGTGCACTATGGGCCGGATTCCAAAATGCCGGACAGTCTTGTGGCGGAGTAGAAAGAATTTATGTGCACGAAAAAGTGTACGATAAATTCATGAGTATATTGAAAGAGAAGACTGAAAATTTGCGGGTTAGAGTGGGAAGCGATTTCAATTCCGATATGGGCTGCATGACCACTAAGAAACAAGTTGAAACGGTGAATCTGCATGTGCAAGATGCATTGCAGAGAGGAGCGAAAATATTTGCGCAATCAAATGCACCGAAGGATGAGAATGCTAAGAATTTTATACCGGCAATGGTACTGACAGAAGTGAATCATGAAATGTTATTGATGAAGGATGAAACATTTGGGCCGGTTGTTGGAGTTATGAAGTTCAGCGATTACAAGGAAGCAATCCGTTTAGCAAACGATTCTTATCTTGGATTAACTGCATCTGTATGGTCTAAAAGCAGCAGTCGAGCAGAAAAAATTGCAAGACAAATTAAAGCCGGCGCAATTACAATTAACGATCACTTAATGAGTCATGGATTAGCAGAAACTCCTTGGGGCGGATTTAAGCAATCGGGAATAGGAAGAACACATGGCAAGCTTGGTTTTGATGAGATGACACAACCAATGGTTATTGTAAAAGACATTCTTCCATTTGTAAAGAAAAATCTCTGGTGGCACCCGTTTTGTAAAAGTTTGTTTGATGGATTAAAAGGCTTAATGGATTTGCTTTACAATAAAAATATTGCAAAGAAAATATCTGGCGTTTTTAGTTTGCTTAAACTTGTACCGAGAATATTTATCAAGGAGTAATTTTATTATTCTTTTTCTTTAGTTTCTCAAACTGCTCTTTGAATTTTTCGATCATCTTTTTTGCCCAGAGAAATTCTGTTGCGAGAATAGATAGACCAAGAGGGATAACAATAAACGCCGGTCCCGGCAGAACAATCATAAATAAACCGATTACAACAATTGTTCCGCCGATGATTGCAATAAGAATTCGCTTAAGCTGTTTGAGTGATTTAATCATAGCGCACTTTTTAATCCATGATATTCTTGAAAGTGTTTTCTAGTTCCCAAAAACCTAGGCTCTCGGATCACCATTCAGATAATTGCCGGTAACAAGTTTAAAAGCATCACTTGTTTTCTGTCCCGGAACTCCATCAACTAAAACATAAATGCCCGGAAACGTATTTAAATATTGCTGCAATTGTTCGGCATATTCTACACGCTTAGTTGAGTACACTAAAAAAGGTTTACGTGCCGGTAAATTAGGATCGCTTTCAAATGAAATAATTCTTCGCTCAACCATTCTCCGAAGTATAACAGCAGCACCAATTTGACTTGATACTGCGGTATCGCTCCATCTTCCATCTGCAACATACTTGCCACTTGTGTAATGATTAGAACCGCTCCACAAGTAAGGAGATAGAACATCGGGATGACTATTTCGGTAACCCCAACCATTGTAAGCTTCGGTTTTATATAGGAGACCGGGTAGTGACCAATCGCTCCATTGATTTAATCTTTGAAATGTAAGAGAATCTAATGCGCTTTGTTCCCAAGTAAAAGGGGGTTGACCGGCAGTTGGTCTTCCAGCCGGAACGTGAGTTGTTCTTTGAGTTAGCGGATCGCCATTGTGAAGATGACAATTGAAATTCGATGATGATTCCATATTGTGTATTGCTGCAATGAAATACCAAGGAATTCCTAAGCCATTTCCAACTTGTTCATAGCGGGTTTGGTTTTGCGTAATTCTATTTACAATTGTTTCTACTGGAGAAAGCTTATCAAGATTAATTTGGCAAGCATCAAACAAATTTTGATACTCTGCTTTCAGCGCTTGCGTTAAACTTATTGCCGGCATTCTTAACTCCTCAATTTATAATAGTCGTGATCTTAATCCTGATCTTGATCATAATCTTCTTTCCATAAAAAAATAAAACCAAT
>CAZEDR010000134.1:6529-8830 GCA_964510975.1 uncultured Melioribacter sp.
AGATCATGAACAAGATCAACAATTCATAAACAGCTAGTAATTTATAATTTTGGCTTTACTCCAATATTGTAAAACATAAATGAGTACATATCGGTAAGCAATTCTATCGATTTCGATGTACTTGTTCCGGCACCGTGTCCAACTTTTGTTTCGATTCGTATTAGGGTCGGGTTCTTACCGCTATTCATCTCTTGAAGTGTTGCTGTATACTTAAATGAATGAGCCGGAAATACTCTATCATCATGATCAGCAGTGGTAATCATTGTAGCCGGATAATCTACACTATTTTTAATATTATGAAGTGGGGAATAGGCATACAAATATTTAAATTGATCCGGCTTTTCGCTCGATCCATATTCGGGAACCCATGCCCAGCCAATTGTAAATTTGTGGAAGCGAAGCATATCCATAACACCAACTTGAGGGAATGCAACTTTGTACAAATCCGGGCGTTGATTAATTACTGCGCCGATTAGCAAGCCGCCGTTAGAGCCACCTTGTACAGCAAGCTTGGAAGGAATGGTGTATTTATTTTTTACTAGCCATTCAGCACCGGCAATAAAATCATCAAATACATTTTGCTTTTTATTCAGCATACCGGCTTCATGCCAAAGTTCGCCATATTCGCTGCCGCCGCGCAAGCAAGCCATTGCATACACAACTCCATTTTCCAGCAACGGAATTCTACTTACAGAAAACCCGGGCTGCATGGAAATATTGAATCCGCCGTATGCATAAAGCAAAGTTGGGTTTTGCCCATTCAACTTTAGCCCTTTCTTGTGAACAATAAAGAGTGGAATCTTGGTGCCGTCTTTACTTTCGTAAAATATTTGTTTTGTCTCGAAGCCACTTGGTGTGAATTTTACTTTTGCTTGACGGAATAAAGTCGATTTGTTGTTCTTTACATCATACTTGAAAATTGTAGGAGGATAAGTAAATGAAGTGAAAGTATAAAATGTTTCCATGTCGGTATGCTTTCCGTCGAAACCGCTAGCTGTACCAATACCGGGTAGTTTAATATCGTAAAGGAAGGTACCATCTTCTTCAAATACAGTTACGTTACTGGTGGCGTCTTTCAATTGCGTTACAATTATTTTCCCGCCAACATGGGAAACCCCTTGTATCACGTTATCACTTTCCGGTATTAATGTTTCCCAATTTTCTTTGCTCGGTTTTGCAAGATCAATTAGAACGATCTTTTTGTTAGGCGCGTTTAGATTTGTGAGTACCAAAAACTTATCACCAAAATTATCTATAAAGTTGTATTCAGCATCGGGTTTGCTAACTAGTTTTACAACCGGATCATCTTTTTGCAAGTTCTTATACCAGAGCATATTTTCACTTGCGGAACCTTCCCAGACTGAAATTATTAAATACTTTTCATCATCTGTAACTCCGGCTCCAAATCCCCGTTTAGCATTCTCTTTGTCTTCGAGAATTAATTTGTCATCTGCTTGCGATGAACCAAGTTTATGATAGTACAATTTTTGAAATTCGTTCGATGCTTTTAATTCCTCACCGGCTTTCGGTTCATCATAACGCCCGTAGAAGAAACCATCTTTGTACCACGCATTGCCGCTAAATTTTGAAAATTTGATTACATCATCGGTGAGTTGTTTTGTTTCAACATTCATTACATAGAATTCTCTCCAATCGGAACCGCCTTTGGAAATGCCGTAGCTCAAATACTTATAATCGTTTGAGAAAAACAATCCACCAAGACTAACCGATCCGTCTGAAGAAAGTTTATTAGGATCGAGCAGAGTTTCCGATTTTCCGTTCAACCCTTTTTGAATATAAATAACGCTTTGTTCTTGCAAGCCGTCGTTTTTTGAATAAGCATAATAATCGCCGATTTTACTTGGAGCAGAATAGCGTTCGTAATTCCATAAATCTGTTAACCGTTTTTTAATCTGTTCCCTATATGGAATTTTTGATAAGTATTCTTGCGTAACTTTATTTTGTTCTTCCACCCATGCAGCAGTTTCTGTAGAATTATTATCCTCCAGCCAACGGTAAGGATCGGCTACTTTTGTTCCATGATAATCATCAACATGATCAACTTTTTTTGAGACTGGATATTTAATTGACTGGGCAAAAACTGTGAATGCTAACGCGGGTATAATTAACAAGTACAAAAACAATTTTTTCATTTCCGACCCTCTTAAATTTTGTTCGAAAAGAACACTGCTGGAAAATAGAATTCCTATTTATTAAAACCAAAAAGAATACTTTTCAAAGAAATGAATCTCAAATCCGACATAGAGCTTAAAAAGAAGTTAAAAAGTGAAGCTCATAGCG
>CAZEDR010000135.1:0-1841 GCA_964510975.1 uncultured Melioribacter sp.
ATTTAGGAAGAGTTATTGCTTTACATTTTCACATTGATTTTATGCCAACTCTTATAGGTTTATTTAGAAGTCCTTCGCAATCTAACGGTGTTTATAGTGTTAGTTATTAAAAATTGCCACCCAGCTTATAGCCGGTTGGGATTAGTTGCAGTATAGCTTAGTAGTGTTATATAAGAGTGAGAAGTAACTAAATTGCATAACAGTAAAACTTGGCATTGGCAGCGTAGACCTATGGCATTGGTTTAGTTGCCACGCCGTTAGTTAAATAACATAAATAGCAATTCACTTTTCGCTCAGTTTATCTAAGGCAGAAATCAAAATGAAAAGTGTTAAAGATTACTACGATAAGATTGGCTGGACGAAAAAGAAGGGCAAGTACGTAGATTCGTCGTCGTTCACAACTTCTGTAGGGGCCGAATATCAGAAAGCTTGCCATAACAGACTTCGGGAAATGATCGGCAGCCCCGAACTTCTCCTCGATGTTGCATGTGGCGCTCATCCATTTAATTCCAAAGCAAAGAAGCAACTGTGTATAGATTTCAGCATTACAGCAATTGAAGAAGCAAAGAAAAACAAACCGGACGGATTTTTCGTTTTAGGCGATATTACTTCCCTTCCGCTAAAAGATAACTGTGTTACGGATACTGTTTCCATGCATACCATTTATCATGTTGATAAAGACAAGCAAGCCATGGCCATTGAAGAAATTAAAAGAGTAACTAAGAATAAATGCTTTGTAGTTTACAATGCAGGCAAGCACGCTAAACTTGTAAACATTTTTAGTCTTCCTTTGCAATTATGGAATTGGTCCGAGAAGAGAATAAATCCCAACAGCAAGAGAAAGATTTATTTTTACGCTCACAGCTACAAATGGCGGGAACAGTTTGGCGATGTAAAAACATACCGATTTCTAAATGAGAACGGCATCAAACTCTACAGTAAGTTATTATGGCTTGTAAGTAAAATTGAAATGCGTTTGCCCAAGCATTCTTATCATCCCTTGCTAATTATTGATAAAACAAATGAAAAGAAACTCTAGTATATCCGTGCACAGCAACAATGCCGGCAGATATGATGAGCAAGTAGAAGAGTACAACAACTTTGTTCACGATGTACTTTTCGGTATGATGTTTGAGTTTGTTAAGCCAAAACAAAAACTTCTGGATATCGGAATAGGAACCGGTTTATCGTCAATTCGGTTTGCGGAATTAGGCGTGAACGTTTACGGTTTGGATGCATCGCAAGAGATGCTCGAGTTTTGCAAAGCTAAATTATTTGCAAAACAACTCAATATTTTTGACATCACTAAAGATGCCATTCCATACCGAGACAACTTTTTTCACCTTGCCGTTGCAATTGGTATCCTTAACTTTTTTCCATCATTAAACTCAATCTTTCTGCAAGTAAACAGAATTATGAAGAATAATGGAATTTTTACATTCACAATTCTACCAAACATTGAGTTACTGAAAACCGGGAAGAAGAAATTGCCAAGTTTCACAAAGCAACAAACGCCATGGGGCGTTCCAATTTACAAACACTCGGCAGAGTATATATGTCATCTTCTAAAAAAGCACAGCTTTGAACTTCTGAAGGAACAATTAATAGTTGTTAGAACCGATGAAGTTGATACACCGGATATGCTTCTTTCTCTTATTGTGGCTAAAGCAAATAAGTAATTCAAGATTTTCGTTATGAATTTTGGAGCTATTATGAAGAGGCGTAGCTAGAGGGGAACACAACAACGTTTCCCCTCCCCATAATGAAAAAAATGGGAAAAATCACGAATGTTACCCTCCCGATTTAAACTTGTAAAAGATTGTTAGTTTTGAAAATTATAA
>CAZEDR010000135.1:1851-5166 GCA_964510975.1 uncultured Melioribacter sp.
CTTTACAATTTTACTATTTATTTCTTGCGTAGATAAAAGCTTAGTCTCGGATAATGGGAAAGGCACCGTGGCGGTTTACTTACTTAGCGACAGCAAACTATACGCAACAGACGCGGCAAAGAAAGATTTATCAGCACTTCAATTGGCAAACGAACCACTATTTACTTCCAAGGAAATGAGTTATTACAAATGGAATTCACATGAATTTCATTTGGATACATTAAGCGCAAAAAAAATAACAGAATATGCTAAGGCAAATCAGAGTGTTTTTGGAATTCCCTTTGTAGTTACAGTAAATAAAGAGAGAATTTATCTTGGCGCATTTTGGTTTTTGTATTCTTCACTCGCACCATCATTTCCAAACATTGATGTTACTTTTTCATCATCGACTATACAGCAAAGGTTTATAATCAGTCCGGCTTGGACAGACGGCACTCCCGAAAGAAGAAATGATGTGAGAATTTATCAAGCATTAAAAGCAGAAGAAATTTTAATAGAGTGATTTAGAGAATTCATCACTATGTTTCAGAACATTTCACTAATTCTTTTAATAATTTAGCCACTGTAAACAAAAAAGGATTAGCAATGAACCGTAAACTCACCTCAATTTTCTTTTTATTTATTTTTTCATTTGGAATTATTTCCGCACAAGAAACAAAGCCATTAGCTGCAGATGAGATTATGAAAGCCTCTTACGCAAAAGCCGGCGAGACAAATAAAAATGTGTTCTTAATTTTTCACGCATCATGGTGCAGCTGGTGCAAGCGTTTAGATAAAGCAATGAACTCCGATGAGTTAAAAAAACTATTCGAAGAAAATTTTGTAATAACACATCTTGATGTTCTTGAACGAAATGAAAAGATAGAATTACTTGAAAATCCGGGAGGCAAAGAATTAATGGCAAAACTTGGCGGAAAGAAATCCGGTTTACCTTTCTATGCATTTCTTGATGACAAGGGGAATAAAATCAGCGATTCTAAAGTAATGGATAAGAACTCAAACATCGGATATCCGGGAAGTGAAGAAGAGATTGCTGCGTTCGCAAAATTGTTAAAGGGATCCGCAAAAAATTTAAGGGATGAACAACTTTCAACAATTGTTGACTATCTTAAAGCAAACGCTCCCAAGCCAAATGCTAGTACTTCTAATATGCCAGTGATGAAACCCGATTCCTTGTTCAAATCAAGTATACCGGTGATTAAGCCCGATTCTTCAAAAGAATCAAACATGCCGGTAATCAAAAAGAAATAATTTTTTACATAGCTATGAGTTCTTTTGCTTATAGCTTGTTTCAATCTTTATCTGCACTAATCCGCTCAATCAGTTAAACCCGCGTTCTATATTTTTTTTTGAAATACTTTGCATCGTATAATCTCCGTTTCAATACCTCACACTCAGCAAAAAATTCTTAACTTTGTCGTAAGAGAATTACAAGTGAAAGAAAAAGATTTTGCATCTAAAACAACACATAAAGGAAACACTTAAGCTCGCACTGCCGATTTCTTTCGGTCAACTTGGTCATGTTATGATGGGAGTTGTTGACAGTATGATGGTTGGGAAAATTGGTACCGTTCCACTCGCTGCTGCCGCTCTTGTAAACGGACTATTCTTCCTTGTTCTTGTTATTGGCATTGGAGTTTCAATGGCTGCAACGCCCCTTATTTCAATGGCTAAAGGAGCGAAGAATTATGATGAATGCGGAAGAACACTGAATCATTCCATAGTTGTTAATTTCATTTTTTCAATTGTGCTGAGCATACTAACATTTGGATTGTCTTATCTGATTCCATACTTAAATCAACCTAAAGAGGTAGTTGCTGAAGCAATTCCCTACTTACAAGTGCTGTCATTCTCTATTATCGCTTTCATGCTGTTTCAAACTTACAGACAATTTTTAGAAGGACTATCAATACCAAATCCTCCTATGGTTATTGCATTGCTAGCTAACCTATTAAATGCATTTCTAAACTGGATATTCATCTACGGGAAATTAGGAGTCCCTTCAATGGGATTATTCGGCGCCGGAATCGCTACTACTTCAACAAGATGGATTATGGCCGCTGCCTTAATTCTTTTTGTAATGAATTATAAAAAAGTGCAGTCATACAATCCGAAAATAAATTTTTCAAGAATCGATAGATCGTTGGTTAAAAAAATAATTAGCATCGGCTTACCTAGTGGATTTCAATATTTTCTCGAAGTAGCGGCATTCTCCTTTGCAGCAATTATGATTGGCTGGATCGGAAGCAAACATCTTGCGGCTCATCAAATTGCAATTAATATGGCTTCCATTACTTATATGATTATTCTTGGCATCTCTGCTGCCGGAACAATTCGCGTAGGCGGTTTTGTTGGTGAGAATGACTGGAAGAAAGTCCGGTATGCCGGTTTTACCGCACTTGGCATTGCAGTCTCAATTATGTTCTGCTTCGGAATTGTATTTATTACTTTTAATTCATCATTACCCTATTACTATGTGAACGATTCCGAAGTAATTAAAATTGCTTCACACTTATTAATCATTGCCGCATTGTTTCAGATATTCGATGGAATGCAAGCTAGCGGAGTTGGTATTCTGCGTGGACTTACAGATGTTAAAGTTCCACTAGTTATATCGCTATTAGCATATTGGATAATTGGAATTCCAATTGGAGCTCTGCTTGGTTTTTATTACAAACTTGGCGCAGTCGGTGTTTGGATTGGATTGCTTCTTGGACTAGCATTTGTAGGATTAACAATGCTGTTCCGCTTTCATTTGAAAACAAAACATCATTCATAATAATCAACGCCAGTTGTGTGAATTAGATTCGGGAAATTGTCTAAAGAAAGTTAAAAGCAATTATTCAAAAATTTATCAGTGGAAATCATAATAAATCCGTTTAATCCGCGTTCCATTTTTTGAATATATAATTGCTTTTAACTTCATAAAGATTAATTCACACAACGGGTAAATCAACATCTAAAATTATTCATATCTTTGTGCGCAAAAAATAGAAAGAAAGTTTTAATGAAACGAATTGCTGCTCTTCTTGTGATTTTCGCTGCTTCTTTGTGGGGAATTGACGGAATTATTTTACGCCCTACACTTTACAGTCTGCCGGTTCCTTTAGTTGTTTTAATAGAAAGTGGAATTGTTGCACTGCTTCTTTCACCAATCTTATACAGACAATTCGCAGCCATAAAAAATTTGAGCAAAAAAGACTGGATTTCATTTATTGGTGTTGGTTTACTCGGCGGTGCTATAGGAACAATGGCAATTACAAAAGCTCTCTTCTATGTAAATTATGTTCATCTTTCTGTTGTAATTCTTATTCA
>CAZEDR010000135.1:5182-8704 GCA_964510975.1 uncultured Melioribacter sp.
GGCGCTTACTTGATGACAGTTGGGTATAGTTTACCAAACTTAACCACCGGTGATAAAACAATAGTTGCCGCTGCATTATCTTTAGTCGCTGCTATCAGTTTTGGTTCATCTACTGTATTAAGCAAATTAGCTTTGAAAAATGTCGGCTTCGAGCTAGGCACCTACTTAAGATTTTTGCTTTCTGCTTTGATCATGTTGATAATTGCGGCCAGCTATGGAGATGTAACTAAGATTGACCAAGTTTCTCAGACCCAATGGGGAGTGTTTTTACTAATAGCATTTACAACCGGCGGCGCGGCAATATTTTTATACTACTATGGTTTAAAAAAAATATCTGCTTCAGTAGCAACTATTTGCGAACTCGCGTTTCCGTTAACCGCTGTTATTTTAGATTATTTTGTTAGAGGAACAGTACTAAGCATTATCCAATGGGTTGGCGTTGCTCTTCTTGTATATAGCATAATTAGAGTAAGCGGAATTACATTTTCATCAGATCAAGAAAAGAGCAGCTAATTATTCTTTTGGTTTCTCGTTCCACACTTCAATCATGATTTTCCAATCATCGCTTTGCTTTTGCCACACACGCAAATAATAATTTTCTTTTTCAGCTTTGGAGGATGCGTCAGTATATTTAACAGTTCCGTAAGCATAAATAAAATCATTGGCAGAAGAGATATCGCCTTCCATCACACTATATAAAGCATAATCAGAAACATTCTTTGAAAAAAAAGTCCTAATACTTTCATCTCCATCTATCGGTTGAAATCCTTCAACAAGAAGTCTAGAGTCGATGGAATAACTTTTACTTCTCTCTTCTGAATGAGAACGATCAAACTTACCTTCGAATTGTTTTACAAAGACTTTATTTCCAAGCGGAGTAACTGATAATACAGAAGCATTAATGTTTGCATCAACTTGCAATGATTTTTTGATAACAGCCGGTTTTTCATTTGAGATTCCAAAGTCGATAAGGAATTTCCAAGTATTATCTTTTTGTTTTCTCCAAACAGTACAGAAGTTACCATACCAGATGTCAGCAGTATCACCTTTCTCTTTTCTGAAACTTGCGGGACCGGTTGTATAGCCAATATCTCCGCTTGCCGATATTCCCGCACGTTCCGGATACCAGATGAGCCAGCCATTGTTTGGTTTAGATTTCTCTAGTAAAGATTTTCCATTCACAGGATGAGGGCGGAAAATTATACCTTCATCATCAATGAATGAGAGGAATGCATCGCGAGTAGCACCAACTTTAGCCTTTTCCGCGAAAGCATATTCATGCTTAACCATATTATACAAATCGTACGATTGAGCATATAATAGATTCATCAATAGAAATATCGAGCACACTACCTTTTTCATGAAAACTCCAAAATTCATTTAAAGCTATTTACAATTTTGTTTGAATCAAATACAAAAATTTTACTTACTCTTTTTCTCGAACTTGATTGAGACTGAATTGATGCAATACCGTTGCCCGGTCGGTTTTGGTCCATCATCGAATATGTGCCCCAAATGTCCGCCGCAATTTGCGCACATTACTTCAACTCGATTCATACCATAACTGAAATCAGATTTGGTAATAACATTTTTATTGTTAATTACATCGCTGAAACTGGGCCACCCGCAGCCCGCATCAAATTTTGTATTCGAATCGAAAAGGACTTGGCCACATGCAACACATTTATATACGCCTTCATCAAACTTATCCCAGTATTTTCCGGTAAACGGGCGTTCGGTTCCTTTCTCTCTAAGTACTTTATATTCTTCAGGAGTTAAAATTTCTTTCCACTCCTTCTCTGTCTTTTCTTGTTTAAGATTCATCTGCTTTCCTTTCTCGGCAGAATTGCCTTTTTTATCTTGTGCGAAAACGAATACTAAAGCAAATAGGGAAAGAATTCCCAATACGAAAAGCGCTTTTGGAATTTTGCTGGACATGACTGCCTTTCTTAACTGTTGGTTACTAAATATGATACAAAATAAATATCATTTTAGTTTCTTTTGGTATGCCTCGGTCTCTTCAATACTGTTGAAATACCCTATTCTTACACGGTACCATGTACCCTTCCGTTCAGATAGATAAGCATCCGAAATAAAAGCATTATGACCTTGGGCTTTTAATTTGGCCGCTTCACTTTCTGCTTTGGCTTTATTTTTCCACGACGAAATCTGGAAAGAGTATTTACTGCCATCATAGAAGATCGTGTTTTTCGGATTGGTTTCAACAGAACCTAAATTTGACTCTTTTCGTTTAGAGGTTAAGGCTTTAATCGCTTCTTCTTTTTTCTTCGTTAATTGATCAACAACTCTAACGCTTGTATCTTTTTCAGCCGGTTTTGAAATCGCAGTTTTTATAACCGGTTCGCTTTTAACACTTACTGCTTTCTGAACCGGCTTTTCTTCTTTTTCAATTTCATTTTTAACCACAGGCAATATTGGTGTTGAATCTTTTGCAAACTGTTTATCTATAATAGTCTTTGTACGGTCACCTTGTTTGCTAAAATCCTTTTCTGCAATGGTTTTTTCACCGCGATTAATAAACTTCAAACAATAATCATAAATATTGGAAACCACTTGGTTGCTGTCTATAGGGATTGCGTAAGTTTCTCCGCTCCCGGAAAGCCCCGGCAAAGATGATTCACCAAGAATCTTAAGTTTATCATCATAATATAAAGTGCCAACGGTAGAATACTTCTGCAAACTAAGGTTAAAAAGTATTTGCGATTTTACACTCGAGGCTAGTTTGTTAAGGGATTCTATCATCTGGGGGGTTTTAAAATAAGTAATGCTCAAAACAGAAATTTGATTTTGAAACTGCTTAATAGTTGAGGTATCAACAAAAACCTTCTGGTCGCTAAGATCAAGAACAGTTACCCATTTATACCCCGGATTTTGGGCAACTAAAGGAGCGATCCCAAGCACTAATAATAAAAAGATTACTTTTTTCATTTTAGCAGATAATTGTTAATCAAAATTTAAGAAAATTTACTTTTAGATGATCTTTTATAAGAAGTTGTTCCAAAGAAGAGAAGTTATCTTGACAAAAATACTTGGATGTGCTATTTTGCCCGCAACTTTTTAGAAGATATATGCTTACTGAATTCGGAAAAATTTTCATATTCATCATCCTTGCAATAATCTTCGTAATTATAACTCTAACCATTAACAAGCTGCTTAGACCTAACAGACCTTCCCGCGAAAAACAAAAAACTTATGAGTGCGGTGAAGAGCCGGAAGGCTCACCTTGGGTTAAGTTCAACATACGCTTCTATGTAGTAGCGTTAATATTCCTCATTTTTGATGTGGAAGTTGTGCTTCTCTTCCCTTGGGCGTTAACGTACAAAGATTTTGGTTTCTATGGCTTTGCTGTCGGTATCATTTTCTTGCTTGTTCTGTTCTTAGGAATGGCTTACGAATGGAGAAAGGGAGATTTGGAATGGGCTCGTCCTACACCAAAAGCTCCAAAGTTGAGTGATTTACTGAAGAAAAAAGCTGAAATCAAGTAATTTTCGGCATTTTTGC
>CAZEDR010000136.1:0-5884 GCA_964510975.1 uncultured Melioribacter sp.
GAACCACTGCCGCTGCCCGTTGCCGGACCTACACTTGGAAATTCAGTTAAAGAAGCTATGGTTTCCAAAGGAATCGGTTTCTATCCGCAAAATCAATTGGCTTCTGTTAATTACAATGAAAGAAAAATTGAATTAGCTTCGGGAGTTTCAGTCAACTATGATTTATTGGTCGTAATACCGCAACATAAAGTGCCGGAAGTAGTCCTAAACTCCGGACTGGTTGATGAATCCGGATGGATACCGGTAAACAAGGACACGCTTGAAACAAAACACGCTAATGTTTTTGCAATCGGCGATGTAACTTCAATTACAATTCCCGGCAGATGGCAGCCGGATAAACCGATGAAACTTCCTAAAGCCGGGGTATTTGCACATTCTCAAGCATTTACAGTTTCGGAAATTATTGCTTCAAAAATCTTAGGTAAAGAATCTAAAGAAATCTTTTGCGGTGACGGATTCTGCATGCTGGAAGTCGGCGAAGATTTAGCCGGTTTTGCTTATGGCGATTTCTATGGCTCTCCTCATCCCGAAGTTAAATTAAAACATCTCGGTAAAATTTGGCACTGGGGAAAAATTTTGTTTGAGAAATGGTGGCTGGCACCAATCGGATTTAGAAAAAACATTCTTAAATCATTTCTAAGGATTGGTTCCTCAGTTCTTAAAATACCGGTAAAACTTTAGGCAAAACATTAATTATGAAAATACGTGAAAGTGGAATGCCGGAAGAAAAATATTGGGAATCTTTTTTCAATACCCAATTAATTCTTTCACGGCTGCAATTCGATGATACAATTAATGACGCCGTAGAGTTCGGTTCCGGTTACGGGACGTTCACTATTCCCGCAGCTAAGATTGTTAAAGGGACTTTATTTGCTCTGGATATTGATTCTGTCATGATAGATCGCTTGATTCAAAGAACAGTTGAAGTAAGTTTAGCTAACATAAAAGTTATCAAGCGCGATTTTTCGAATGAAGGAACCGGACTTCGAGAAAACTCTGTTGACTATGTTATGCTGTTCAATATACTTCATGCAGAAAATCCATATATACTCTTAAATGAAGCTTACCGCATACTCAAACCCGGCGGCAAAGTTGGAGTAATTCATTGGATCCATTCTTCAATTACTCCACGCGGTCCCTCTTTGGATATTCGTCCAACTCCGCTTCAATGTGTCGATTGGCTGCTTGAGACTAATTTTAAAATCATTAATAAAGAAATTTCACTTCCACCATACCATTATGGAATTGTTGGATCAAAAAACATAAAATAAAACACAAATAATAAAAGGTAATATATCTAATGAACATTTTAATTCTTGTTAATGACGCTCCTTACGGAACTGAAAAAATGTACAATGCACTTAGACTTGCAATGACTCTTGGAAAAGAGCATCCTGATGTAAAAGTAAATCTATTTCTAATGGCAGACGCAGTCACCGGTGGAATACCAAATCAGGTTACACCATCAGGTTATTACAATATTGAAAGAATGATGAAGGCTGCAATAAACTATGGCACAAAAGTAAAAGCTTGCGGCTCTTGTGCCGATGCCCGCGGTTTAAAAAACTTACAAATGATCGAAGGTGTTGAAATTAGCACTATGAGCGAGCTAACCAAATGGACAGTTGAAGCAGATAAAGTAATAACATTTTAAAAAGGGAAAATTATGATCTTAAAACTGATTCAAAAATTTATGCCTGCAAAGAAAATGATTGATATGTTTACCTTAAAAGTGACAAGCAAGCAATCCATTGAACTAATTGCCGCTAATGTTCAAGAAGCCTGCGACAAATATGGATTTGCATTACTTCAGACATATAAATATCACGAGATAGTTGAAAGCAAAGGCTTTCCAATAAAAAGAAAAGTTTTTATTTATGAAATCTGCAAAGCGAAAACGGCAGCACTAATGTTAACCGACAATGCGAATTTTTCAATTTTCATGCCTTGTAAGCTTGCAATTTATGAAGAGAACAATAAAACAATTATTTCCACAATGAATATGGGAATGATGCTTCAAGCTGTAAGATCAAATAAAGAACTTTACGACGATGCATCTTCGCTATTCAGCAAATTAGAATCCTTAATGAATTATTTGTCCACATGTTGATTTGGAGAAGGAGGCAAAGTTTAATTATTAGTTCCCCGTTTTATTACGGGGAACTAATTTTTATCAATAACAACTACCAGCCTTTATCACTCAACAACTTTTTCCTTAACAAACCAATCATAAACGGTTGGTAGAACTACCAAAGTTAGAAGCGTTGAAGTTATCAATCCGCCGATTACTACCGTTGCTAATGGTCTTTGAACTTCGGCACCGGCTGAAGTTGAAATTGCCATGGGGATAAAACCAAGGCTTGCAACCAAAGCTGTTGTAATAACCGGGCGCAGTCTAATCTCAGACCCTTTAATTACAGCTTCTCGAATGCTCATTCCTTCTGCAACAAGTTTGTTATAATAAGTAAGCATAACAACACCGTTCAAAACGGCAACACCGAAGAGCGCAATAAATCCAACCCCCGCGGATATTGAGAATGGCATATCTCTAAGCCACAAAGCTACAACGCCGCCAACTATTGCAAATAGGATTCCTGTAAAAATTATAAATGCTTGTTTTATGGAATTTACCGATGCAAACAATAACAGAAAGATCAACCCGAGTGCAATGGGTACAACTATTGCTAATCTATCGCTTGCACGTTGAAGGTTTTCAAATTCGCCGCCGTATCTAATTTGATACCCGACAGGCATTTTAATTTTTTCATTTATCTTTCCTTGAAGTTCTTTCACAAAGCTTTCGATATCTCTTTCGCGCACATTGCATTCCGTAACAAGCATTCTTCTTCCGGCAGAATGAGAAATTTCAGCCGGACCTTCAATCATTAAAAAATCGGCAATATCGCCAAGCCGTATCATTGAACCGCTTGACACCGGGACGAGAAGATTTTTGATGTCCTCGACATTGTTGCTGGACTGTTTGTTCAGTTTTACGACAAGGTCAAACTGTTTTTCACCTTCGTATATTTTACCCACGTTAGTTCCGGCAAGTGCTGTTTCAATCAATATATTTGCGTCCGAAACGTTAATCCCGTTACGTGCAATTTTTTCACGGTCAATTACAATTCTCAATTGAGGCAGACCTTCAACTTGCTGCATTCTGGTATCTTTTGCGCCGTCTATTTGTTTCATCAATTCTGCTACATCGTTTCCTATCCGTGCAAGAGTATCCAAGTCTTCACCGAAAATTTTAACGCCTACATCCGAACGAATACCGGCAATCAATTCATTGAAGCGCATTTCAATCGGCTGCGAAAAACCGCCGCCGATGCCGGGTATTCTTGCCATCACTTCCGTCATCTTTTCAATCATTTCTTCTTTTGTTTTTGCAGTTTTCCATTCCTCACGCGGTATCATTTTAATGTAAACGTCGCTCTGGTAAATGCTCATCGGATCTGTTGCAATTTCCGGGCGACCGGTTTTGCTAACAACATTTATTACCTCGGATATTGATTTCAATTCCGCTTCAAGCATTTGTGCCGTATGAATTGATTCGGTTAATGAAATACTCGGCAATCTCCTCAGTTCTATTAAAATGTCACCTTCATCAAGCGCGGGAATAAATTCTCCTCCGAGCCGTGTAAACAAAATAACAGAAGAAACAAATAGCACAACTGCCGCTCCTACTACCAGTCCTTTTCTATTCAAAGCAAAGAAAAGGGTTTTACTATAAATAGGTTTAAGAAATTTTATAACCGGGCTTTCTTTTTCGGAAACTTTTCCTTTCTTAAAAAGGAAAGTGCTTACCACCGGCACATACGTGAGCGTTAGGAATAAAGCACCTAACAATGCAAACACAACAGTGTAAGCCATCGGCTTAAACATTTTCCCTTCAATTCCTTCAAGAGAAAGTATAGGCAGATAAACAATAATTATTATTGCAACGCCGAATACTATCGGTCTTCCTACTTCATAAAATGAATCGAGCAAGGTTTGTTTAACACTTTCTACCGCACTGTCGCCTTGCGAGATTGAATGCTGGCGTTCGTGAAGTTTGCGGAGGGAGTTTTCTATCAGCACAACCGCACCGTCCACAATTATTCCAAAATCAATTGCGCCGAGCGACATCAAGTTGCCGGAGATGCCGTTTAACTTCATCATTATTAATGCAAACAACATTGAAAGCGGAATTACGGAGGCAACTATAAACCCGCCTCGCAGATTCATTAAAAGAAGAAGCAGAATTATAATTACAAATAATCCGCCTTCGGAAAGATTTTTTATTACGGTCTTAATAGTTCTTTCAACAAGCTCGGTTCTTTCATAGTAAGGAACAATGCGCACGCCCGGCGGAAGAGTTTTCTCAATCTCAACGACTCTTTCTTTAACGCGTTCGGTTACGATTCTTGCGTTCTCTCCTTTCAGCATCATTGTAATACCGCTTACGATTTCTGCTTTACCATTTAATGTAACAGCTCCCTGGCGGATTGCAGCGCCTTCTTTTACTTCGGCAACATTTCTCACAAATACCGGCGAACCGTCAGTTGATTTGATTATTATGCTTTCAATGTCGCTCATTGATTTTGCAATGCCTTCGCCAACAACAACATATTGTTCTTGTTTGTGTTCGATGTAAGCGCCCGGCGCATTTGCGTTGTTGTTGGAAACCGCTTCAATTACGTCCCTAATGGAGATATTGAACTTCAATAGTTTCTGAGGGTCAATCAATAATTGATACTGCTTTAATTCTCCGCCGAAAGTATTCACTTCTGCTAGTCCCGGTGTTCCGGCAAGCTGGCGTTTTATAATCCAGTCCTGAATTGTCCGCAAATCCATTGGCGAATACCCTTCGCCTAAAACCTCATATTGGTAAATCTCTCCAAGCCCTGTTGTTACCGGACCTAATTCCGGCTCTGAAAGTCCCGGCGGCAAATCTCCTTTTGCTTCCTGTAATTTTTCAAATACAATTTGCCGTCCAAAATATGTTTCAACATTATCTTTGAAAATTACAGTTACAACCGAAAGACCAAACTTTGAAACAGAACGAACTTCTTCTATATCGGGGAGATTCTGCATTGCAATTTCAATAGGATAAGATACGAGCCGTTCAATTTCTTGCGGTGCTAATGCCGGCGCTACCGTAAATATTTGAACTTGATTTGTTGTTATGTCCGGTACCGCATCAATGGGAAGTTTTAGCGCCGCGGTTATGCCGCCGATAATCAAGGCGATTACACCAAGAATAATAAAGAGCCGCTGGCGCATCGCGAAAGAAATAATTTTGTTAATCATTAGTCCCCCTCTGCAAATGTTTCTTTTGCAAGTTCGGACTTCAAATAAAACGTTCCGCGCGTAACGATTTTTTCACCGGAATTAATCCCGCTCTTTATCTCCGTAAAATCCTTTGTCTCTCTTCCGGCTACAACGTTCCTTTTCTGAAATGTTGTATCGTTAACGGCAACAAAAACATAGTTGCTTTCTTTTTCTTTCAGGAGAGCAGTGGATTTTATTTTAAGATTAGAACCGCCGAGTTTGCTTGTAACCAAAACGTTCACAAACATTTCCGGCTTAAGCTTACTGTAAAAGTTGGCTACTTCAAACCGCGCCTTTATTGTGCGCGACGACGGTTCAACAACATCATAAATGCGTGTTAGCTTGCCTTTGAAAACTTCGTCCGGGTAAGTTGTAATTATAATATCGCCTGTTATTCCCTCCTTCAGCAAGGGCAAATCGCTTTCGAAAACATCCGCAAGTATCCAAATGTTTTGAAGGTTGGCTAAAACAAAAAATTCTTTTCCAACATCAACAAACTCGCCAAGCCGAACTTCTCCGCTAATTAGAGTTCCGTCAAACGGTGCGCGAACAGAAATAACAGTGAATGGCG
>CAZEDR010000136.1:5984-8692 GCA_964510975.1 uncultured Melioribacter sp.
CCGCTAATTAGAGTTCCGTCAAACGGTGCGCGAACAGAAATAACAGTGAATGGCGTGTGCTTATCAGCAATCTGTTCTATTTCGGTTTCCGTTAACCCGATAAATTCCAATTTCTTTCTGGCGGATTCGTATATCGAATGAACGGTTGGATAGTCCATATCGTTTCCTTTAATTCTCTTTAACCTCTCTTCTGCCTGAACAAATTCCGATTGCATCGCAATGAATTCCTGACTGTATAAATCAACTATGGGTTGACCCTTTTTAACCCTATCGGAAATAACAGCATATACTTTTTCGACTCTTCCTTTCACACGCGAAGTTATGTGTGCTGTCATTACTTCATTCAAAGCAACCTTACCGCGTAACGTTAACGGTACATCGACTTCTTTCGCCTCCGGCGTTTCTGTTTGAATGTTTATATGTTCAACCTGGTGTTTGGTTAATGCAACTTCTGTCTTTTCGTTGCTGTGCGTTCTTTCCGGGTATTCTGAGCTTTCGTCATTGCCGGAATTATTTCCACTGCATCCGATCAAAAATAAAATTATAACCGGCGATAAATATTTCATTATTGTTTTATTCATATAAATTCCTTTTTCGTTTTTCACAATTCCTTTTTTAATTGACGGTTCATTCACTTGCAGATTCATTTGAAATCTCCAAATCGTTTCTTGCAGTTAAGCAGTTAAAAATTGCCCTTGAATATTCAAGTTTGGTTGAGCGATATGTTCTATAAATATCAAACAAATTGAGAACATCAATCTGATTGTTTTGATATGCGTTTATACCGGCGCGAAGTTCGTCCTCAATATCCAGCAGAAGAGACTTATCAAAAACCAAGAGCTGCTCTTCGGCATACCCAAGGCTTTTATAAGAACTGATAATTTTTTGTGTTATGATTTTTCGTATTGCTTCATGTTGAATATTGGAAATATCAAGCAGCGCCGATGATTCTTGAATATCGCCGCGAACACCGCTTGAATAGAACATAGGCAAAGTAATTCCAAGTTTTAACCCAAAAAAATTATCGAATCCTTTCCCCGGAACCGGTTGCCTGTTTTGGAAAAAAGCACCGAAATTAAAATCCGGAAGAGAACTTTTTTCAGCAAGTGTTAAAAATGATTTTTCTCTTTCTATTCTTAAGCCGCTCATTTTGATGAAGTTACTCTGGCCGATTAATGATGCATGAATTGAATCGATGGCACCGGCTAAAAAACTATAATGCAAGGAATCGACTAACTCATAACTTACTCCGTCCTCAATTCCTAAAAGAATTTTTAGATTCCCGGTGTCTTGTTGAAACTGTTTATTCGCTTCGAACAGTTCGTTTTTCAGACGTGCCGATTCAACTTTGGCGCGGATAACATCAAGATAACTGCTGGTACCGGCTTGATATTTATCTTTTACCTGTACTAAAAAATCGTTTAGCAGAGTTATGTTTTGTTCTATTGACTTAATCGTTTCCCGCGAAAGCAAATTTTGATAGTATGCTGTTTTCACCTGGGCGGTAATGATTTTTTTAATTCGCTCTAAATTTATTTGTGAAATCTGCTTTTCAAATTCGACGCCTTGAATTCTCGTACTTCTCTTTCCGAATAATTCAAGCGTTTGTGAAAAGTTGAAATCTAGTTCTCCTGAATTGCCGATAGAGAAGTTAGTTGGAATCTCGCTCGATTCGATAGAGAATTCTGCATTTGGAATTCGTCCTGCTTGTAATATTCTTCCTTCGGCTACAAGTTTCTCTTTCTCAGCGGTTAATATTTGCGGATTGTTTTTTACAGCCGTTTCTATTGCCTCACTTAATGCTAATTTTTTCGTTTGTCCGTAAGCCGCAAGCGACATAAACAATAGAAATACCAATATTTGCTTATACATGGTCATCCTAAAATTTTAATGAATAGATATACAAATCCCGGTCTTCCGGAATTCTAAATCATTTTGTTTTTATTGAAATGTAATGCTGGTAAAGGCTTACCTACCGGCTCCGACAATCCGGAGGCGAGGCAAGCAAAATGGTAAGTTAAATAAGAAGCGTTTTGTTGATAAGAAAAGTATAAGTGTTATAAAATTTCCTGGTGGAAGAAAAATCATCATTGTGTAAAATGTCTTCCATCTTTTTACATTCTATGCAACAATCATCATTATTGAAAAGTATTTCCTTTAGGATAATTTTCTGTTGAAAATTATCCGGGCTTTCAATTCTAGCGTCTTTAACAATCTCGCAGTAATCATGTCCTTTGTGTTTGTCCCCGCAATAATCGTAATCGTTTGTTTCCGAAAACAAACTCAATTCACTATGGGCAAAGAATAGCCCAAAAGTGATAAGGAATGAAAATGATAATATTTTCTTAGACTTTTGCATGAGTAAATATAACCGCTTGACCTGTTTGTAACAAATTGCGCTAAACACTACCTTCGCTCGTTAAGCACGGAATGTTTTACCGCTTCACGTATAATAAAAACAAGTAAATCCGAATATGAGTTCCAAATAATTGTGAGAATATTTAACTCTGCATTATAAAAAGTACAATTCTTCTAAAACTCTAATTCTGCTATTATTAGTTTTTTTCTTCTTCAGTTTATTTTTCTTTTTACACGATTCTTCGTTGATAGCTTAATCTGCTTTTAGCTGAAAGTAGATACAAAAATTTATTCTCTATTTCATCAAAACAAATTTCTTTGTCTCTACATAATTAGTTGTATTAAGTTGA